>JAFRZQ010000225.1 GCA_017442465.1 Anaerotignum sp.
AGTTTGCCCAGTTTTACGTATTTTGCGATATCATCAACGCCTTCGTTGCCGAACTGGGAGTCATACAGACGCTGAACAACGTCGTAAACATACAGACCGTCCTGTGCCTTTGTGGTGGATTTGATGTTCCAGATGATAAGTTTTTTGCCCAGAGCCTGGGAAATGGCTTCTGCCAGCATGGTTTTGCCTGTGCCGGGTTCGCCTTTGATGAGCAGAGGTTTCTGCAGAGCGATGGCGATATTTACAGAACGCATCAGTTCTTCACTGGCTACATAGTCTTTGCTGCCTTGGAATGTCATATTCATAATGGTGTTTCCGCCTTTCTTTTTCCATTTTATTTGCATACGAATATCCTTATTTTATGGGGATTTGGCAGGGGTGTCAATAAAAAAGGCACCGATTTCGGTGCCATTCTTTGCAAACACTTATTTTACTTCCAAACCTGCCATCCTTGCCATTTCAATGATGGAGTTTCTGGATACTTTTTTGCCTTTATAGTCGATCAGGTCTTCCATGCTGCCTGTGAAGATATCAGCAGGTTCGTATTTTTTCAGTACGATCATGTTATCATCCACGAAAATTTCCAGAGAGTCTTTGATTTCAATGCCCATATTTCTGCGCAGTTCGATCGGTAGAACCACTCTTCCCAATTCATCCACTTTTCTTACGATACCTGTTGATTTCATCTGACCAAGTCCTCTCTGTATATGCCGTTAATTTGATGTTAAGAATCTTAACTGAATCTTAACACAAAATAGTTTGAATTTCAACACAAAAATGCAGAAAACTCCGTAATTTTCACATTTGTGTAAAAAACTGGAAGAACCTCATAAAGAAAAATGCACGGCATAGGATAAAGAAAGGGGTGAGGATATGCTGAATGGGATCTGGGGATTTTTTGTCATTGGGGGCATTCTGACGGGGGCATTTCTTGGCAGGATGGATATTGTTACACAGGCAGTGATCGGCGGCGGGAAATCGGCTATGGAACTGGCTTTTACCATGGCGGGGGTGGTGGCAGTCTGGTCGGGTGTGCTGAAGATCGCAGAAAAGGGCGGCATGATCGATGCCCTGGCGGAGAAGATGACACCACTGATGGATTTTCTTTTTCCCTCTGTTCCCCGTTCCCATAAAGCCCGCAAATACATAGCGGCGAACTTTGCCGCCAATTTTCTGGGGCTGGGCTGGGCGGCGACTCCGGCGGGCCTTCTGGCTATGCAGGAACTGCAGAAACTAAACCGGGAGGAAACGGGGACGGCTTCGGCGGCTATGTGCATGTTTCTGACGGTGAATATGACATCCCTGCAGCTGGTGACGGTGAATATCCTTGCCTGGCGGGCAGAGTATGGCTCCCGAAACCCTGCAGAGATCGTAGGCGTCGGCATTGTGGCTACCCTGATCACCACAGTATTTGGTACGGCTCTGGCAAAAATCGTGGAGAGGAGGGCGGCAAAATGAGCATCCTTCTGACCGTTTCGGATTTTATTATCCCTGTAACGATCCTGTTTATCGTGGTTTTCGGATGTCTGCAGAAGGTGGATATCTATGAAGTCTTTCTGGAAGGGGCCAGGGAAGGCCTGCAGACGGTAGTGGAT
>JAFRZQ010000226.1 GCA_017442465.1 Anaerotignum sp.
ATATCACGCAGTTTGGACAGAGAAACTTCTTCGCCGTCTACTGTGATATCTGCACCGTTTCTGATCGTGTATTTATCTGTTTCGCCTGTGTTTTCGTTTTCAATGCTCAGCTTATCGTCTTTCAGGGAGTTGATGTAGCCTGTCACTTCATATTTGCCCTGTACACCTTTTGTACCCAACTGACGAATCGCAATCAGTTCTGTACCGCTGAATACGAATTCTACTTCATCGCCTTCGATCAGTTTGCTCATGGAAACTTTTTCAGTTGTATAGCCCACATAAACAGGAATGGTGCCTTCTGTTGCATGGAAGCCTTCTGTACCGCCGTTTTCCCTTTCCATTCTGAAGTAATAGTTATCGCCGTTTTTCACAACTTCGATCAGTTCGCCCTTTTCTGCGACGCCGTCAGCCACTTTATCATAAGTATTGCTCAGGATAACTGCCATTTCTGCGCGGGTGATATTATTCTTGGGGTTGAATCTGCCATAGTTGTCGCCACCGATGATCTCCAGTCTCTTCAGGATATCTACCTGTTCCAGGGCATTTACAGAAATACTCCAGTAGTCAACAAATGTTTTGGCCGCTGTTGTATCTCTTTCCTTGCCAAACAGAGGTGCCATTGCATTACCGAAAATGATCGCAACATCTTCTCTTGTTGCAGCTGTTTTGCCGCCGGCAAATTTAGATACAACCATCTGCATATCGATGATCCCTTCGGACAAACCATAAGCCACTGCCATCTGAGACCATTTAGGCACTTTATATGTATCCAGAACGCCCATATAGCTGTATGCTGTCACAGCGTCAATAGGTTCAACCGCACCGGATTTTGTCAGTGTTGTATATGCCATCTGCATGGCTTCACAGTAAGTTACATTGTTTTTGCCGCGGAATGTATTATCTTCATAGCCGCTCAGTAGACCTCTGTCCGCCACATTATTGATGACAGTTGCCGCCCAGGGCACATCGCTGATATCCTTGAAATTTGCTGCGTATGCTGTCATAGGCAGGCAGGATGCCGCCATTACCGCAGACAGAAACAGCGTCAGTTTACGTTTCATATCTTTTGACCTCCTTCATAGATGAAAATATTCTGAAAAACATTTGTTTCCGTTTCCACATAATAATTCCATTATAATATAGTAGTTTACCATATTTGTTCCATTCTGCATAGTACTTATATCTTAAGGATTTCTGAAGTTTTTTCCATTTTCCCATGTTTTTCAGCTCTCCAAAAAGAAAGGCGCCTTTCTCTGCGATCTTTCCCGCATCAAAAAGCGCCTTTTTCTCTTCTTATGTTATTTGCCGATGAGATCCACAACCATACCGGAAACATCCGCCTGCTCACTCAAAAGACCCATTTCATAGAGCCAGTCTGCATTTTTCTGCCAAACTGCTACATCCTGAGACATAAAGGGTGCATCTTCTGTTTCCATGGCAGGCAGGAGCACATCCATGCTTGCCTGTTCTACAGAAGGGGACAGAGGGAAATTTTCTGCATTCTGGTTATCCAACAGGATCTGCAGGGCTTCTTCTGGATTTTCCTGCATAAAATCGAAGCCTTTTTTCGCCGCGCGCAGGAATTTCTGCAGTTTTTCAGGATTGTTTTCTACAGCATCTCTGCCAGCCAGGAATACCAGTTCATAGTAATCAGGCACACCGAAATCTGTAGGGGAGAAATAATTGATCGCAATGCCCTGTTCTTCCAGCTGGGGCACTTCGTGGTTCACCATATTACCGATGGTGGCGTCTACCTGACCGGTCGTTGTGGCTGTCAGAAGGTCAAAGCCAACATCGATCAGTTCACAGTCTTCCGCAGTAAGGCCTGCCTGTTCCAGCATACATTCTACTTTCGCTTCAGAAAGGGCTGTCCCGGCATAGCCAATTCTCTTACCAGCCAGATCAGCTGCTGTTTCGATGCCATTTTCTTTCAGAGAGATGACAACATCCAGAGACTTCTGCGCCACTGCGCCAATGGAAACAATGGGAACATCTTCTTCCACCGCTGTCAGAATCGCATCCTGCAGGTAATACATACCAAGATCAGCCTTACCTGCCGCAGGCAGAGAGATGCCGTCGTTGGTGTTTGCAGGGAAATTTACAACAAGATTCAGACCTTCTTCTGCAAAGTAGCCTTTTTCCTGCGCTACATACAGGAAGGAATGGATGGCGTTAGGATACCAGTCCAGAACGATGGAGAAATCCTCCAGACCGTTATCTTCTGCAGGCTCGCTGCCGCCGCAGCCAACAATACCAACTGCCA
>JAFRZQ010000227.1 GCA_017442465.1 Anaerotignum sp.
ACCGCCGCACCATCCCCTGCAGTCTCTGCCACTTCTGCTGTGATCGGATCCAGTTCCACCTCCGCCGCATCGATATCATCCGGAAGCGCAGAATAGTCCATCAACGCTGTCACATCTCCCTCTTCTGTCAGCTGCAGCGCAGTCTGGTTTCATTCCGAAGCACGGCGTTCCTGAAAATTCAGGTATCCTGCTGCAGTGATCATCACCGCCAGTGCCGTTACCACTACTTGATTTCGCTTGATCATAAACATCTCTCATTTCCCCCTCTATTTCATTTTTAAGACTGCCACCTTATGAGCCGGCACATCCAGCAATGCCTGTGCAGCCTGATGCAAAGCGGCTGCTACCGCCGGATCACCTGCCCCCTGAGCCGCGATAACGACCCCTTCCACCACAGGACTCATTTCTGTCAGAACAAGAGGCGTTGTCGCTCCGTCTTCGTCTTCCAGAAGGATCGGTGCCTGTTCTGTTCGCAAGGTATCATCGGATTCCTCCCTGGTTTCGCTATGGGCAACGGTCTTTTCCTCCGTCTGCCGATAGGTCATCATCACATCCACCTGCCCTGCACCCTCTACTTTCGACAATATCTCTGCCATTCGTTGTTCTGTTTCCCTGCCGCTCATTTCTCTGACAGCCGTTTGCGGCAAAGGCTCCACCTTTTCCTTTGTGCCAGAAAAGCTTCTTCCCGCGGCCAGCAGCAGGATCCCCAGCATCAATGCCAGCATAACATGATTCCGCAACTTCTTATTCTCAGGGCGAAAAAGCCCCTTCCAACCGTCCTTTTCCATGCTTTCCTCCTTATGTACCCAACAGCCGTAAAAGGGGCTGCAGCACTGCTCCTAATACCATGACCCCCAGCACCAGCTCCGCATACCGCCGATATTTTCCTTCCGGCAGAAGGATCCCTGCCAGTGCCGAGAAAATAGTCAAAGCCGTTATAGTTTTTATATATGCCGCAAATGCGTCCATCATTCCTACAAGCCTCCCAACAAAAGCAGAGAAGAAAACAGAAACATTCCTTCCCCAAGGAATACAACACCCAGAAGAAGCCCTGTATATTCCCCCGCCGCACTGATACACTCCACCAGCCGCTCTTCACAGATAAACTCTGCCGCCGCTGCTGTCAGTTTGAATATCAGCATGATCACAAGAAGTTTGATGACCAGAGGAATACAAAGGATCAGCAAAAATACTGCCGCTGCCACCAATGTGCCGCTGCGGAGAGTTCCTGCCACCGCCGCTGCTGTCTCCACCGCGCCGCCCATGATATTCCCTACCACAGGCACAGAACTGACGGCAATTTTTGCCGTTTTCGCCACCAATCCATTCCACGCACCGCCGCCGATCTTCTGCAGAGAAAGCAGCAGCATAAACAGCATTGCCGCACCTTTCATCCCCCAGGAAATACATTGCCGCAGAAGTTCTGCAAACTTTCCCAGCATAGGCTTTTCTGAAATATGATCCGCCATTTCCAAAGAAACTGCCAGTAAAATAGCCGGAACGATGATCCTGCTGACCGCTGCCGATAATGCCGCCGAGCCTCCCATCACCGCAGGCCCCATCAGTGTTCCCTGCACCAGATTCCCTTTTGCCGCCAAAAGAACAAGAAATATGGGCACCATCGCCTGAAATACCCCACTGATGCCATCCATCCTCTCCACAACAGCCTTAGAAATATCGCAAAATGTATCCAGGATCACCACAATCAACACCATATAGCATAAATAAAAGCCCATCTCCCCCACACTCTTCCCCTGAAAGGAATCACACAACTGTTTTAGGATCCCACTCAGGAGCACTACGATCACCAGCTGCATCAGAAGTTTCCCCTGCATCTGAAACTCTCCAAAAGCCATTTCCGCCACTTTTTCCTTCCAGCCGGAAAAGGTGAAATCAAAGGCTCCGAACAATACCTCTTCCAGCAGGTGTGAAAAATCCGTTTCAGCGTCCAGCCCTTCTGCTGCATCATCCACCGCCGTCGTTTCCAGTTTTTCCAGTTCCTGCTCTATCATTTCCTGATTCCATTCTGCCGCAAAAACAGGATTTGGCAAAAAAATGAGCAGCAGAAACAAAACGATCCCAAGTTTTCGCATTCCACTCCCCCTTATACCAGTCCCATCACCATCTCCAGAAGTCCTGTCAGCACCGGAGCCGCTGCTGTCATCATCAGCACCTTTCCGGCCAGCTCTATTTTTGCCGCAATGGCACTTTCCCCAGCATCGGCACAAAGCTGCGAACCAAACTGTGTCAGATAGGCGATCCCGATCACCTTCAGCACAATGGAAAAATATCCTGCCCCAACGCCTGCCTTCTCCGCTGTTTCCTGCAGGAGAAAAAGCAGATTTCCCAAAGGCTCACAAAGCAGAAGAAATATCAGGATGCCTGTTGCCGCTGCCGCCAACATAGCGATCTGCGGATTTTCCTTTTTCAGCAGAACAGAAAAAACCGTCCCCACAAGGCCAATCGTAATGATTTTTGAAATCCCCACATTTTCTCCCCCCTACAGCTGAAACATCGTCTGCACGGTTTCAAACAGCTGGCTGATATACCCGATGATCCAGAACAGCACCACAACAAGCCCCGCCAACGTTGTCATCATGGCCTGCTCTTCCCGTCCTGCCCGGATCAGCACCTGATTCAGCACTGCTACCAGAATACCTACCGCTGCAATGCGAAATACGATATCTATCTCCATTCCCTCTCCCCCTTAAAGCAATATGACCACAATAAGCAGCCCTGAAAGACAACCCATCCCGTAGTATAGCCTGCTGTTTTTCTCCAGCCGCTTTTTCCCCTGAAGAAGGGCTCCCTCTATGTATCTCAGAAGCAGACCAATACTGTTTTCCTGCTGGTTTTTGTCCAGATACCCCAAAGATTTCCCAAAATGCAGTATCTCCGCCAGATCTTCCACTGTCAGAAAAGTATGTACCGCCTCATTCTTCCAGACATCCTGCCAGATTTCTTCTGCAGAGTCTCCCTGTTTTTCTGCCATTCTCTCTGCCAGCTGCCGAAAGATATCCCCCAGCTGCCCCTGAATCTTCCAGCCAATGCTTTCCATGGCTTCCCCAAGAGGTGCAGAAAGATAAGATATCTGCCCCTGCAGATAAAAAAGACCTCTCTCCAGTTCCTCCAGTTCCTGCAGACGATATTTTTCCTTCATGGCAAAATATGCACCAAACCACAGCGTCGCCCCCATGATTAAAAATACCCCCAGCATCCGGATCATACTATCCTCTCCCCTCGGATCATGTTCCCGTCTTTATCCAGGATCTTTTCCAGTGTACCCGTACCATTACGGTCAGACAGAAACAAATATCTTTCAAATATCCTTTCCGCCACCAATTCCTTCATTCGATTTTCAATATCCACAAAGTCATGCCCATGGGCTGTTGCGATCAGCCTGACACCACAGTGCAGCACTTCATGCACTGCGCCGATATCTTCTGCCCGCCCCAATTCATCCACAGCGATTACATCCGGGCTCATACTGCGGAGCAATAACACCATCCCCTTTGCCTTTGGGCAGCCTTCCAGCACATCTGTACAAGGTCCAACATCCATCTGCGGTATCCCATCCCGCAAAGGTGCAATTTCCCCCCGTTCATCAACCACGCCAACGGCATACATCTTCTCACTGAGACAACGGACGATATCCCGCAGCAATGTTGTTTTTCCGCATCCCGGCGGAGAAACGATCATCGTGTGACAAAGCCGGCTCCCCTCCATCAGATCCGGCAAAAACATATCCCCCCAGCCCTTCTGCTCCCTTGCAATACGAATATTCAGGGCATTGATCTGTTTCAGCGTTCGGATCTCACCGTTTTCCATTACCGCCTTTCCACAGAATCCGACCCGATGCCCGCCTTCCATCGTCAGATATCCCTGCCGCAACTCTTCTTCAAATGCATACAGAGAATATGCACTCAATAAAGAAATCGTTTCCCGCAATTCTGCCGCAGACAGCCGCTCTCCTCCTTCCATTTGGCGAATCTGTCTCATGCCGTCCTTCAGCAACACAGGCTGTCCACAGCGCAGCCGTATTTCCTGTATCTGCTCCAATTCTTCCACGCAGATCTTTTCCCGCATCCTTCGCGGTAAAATGCGCCATACCAGTTCCATATTCATCCACTCGTCCACCTTTCTGTTTCCATACTATGAACGAAAACCCGGTGTATGTCGGAAATTTTTTCTCCATTTTTTCAAAAAAAAGTTTATTTTCTTCACGTTTCATGATATAATTTCCATCAAAATGAGAAAAAACGACAAAATTTTGTTAGTAACACAAAGGAGCATCATCATGACTGAATTTTCCGTTTTCTATCAAAGAAACAATGCCACCCACACCATCCCTTTCTGCCTGATCCAGACACCAAAACACATTCTTTCTCTACACCTGAATAAAATCCTTTTTATCGAAAGCAGGCAGAAACATTCTTTCATTCATACAGCCACAGAAACGATTACTTTGGCTTCCCCTCTTTACCGAATTCTATCGCAGCTGCCAAAGAATACTTTCATACAGATACATCGTTCTTTTATTATTAATCTGGAAAACATTTCCCATATTGACAAATCCAAAGACCCCTGGATCGTTTCCTTTCATGGTTCAGAAAAAATCGCTTTTGTCAGCCGCAGTTTCAGACAGCAGGTGATCGAAAGCCTTCTCTCCTCTGATTGACTTCCTGTTCTGCTATGGCTAAAATAGGAAAAAAGGAGGTTGTTTTATGAAAGAATTTCGACTGGTCGCCCTGGGCGACAGCCTTACATACGGTTACGGCGTCCTTTCCCATGTAGCCTTCCCTTCACGCCTGGCTGCAGAACTACCCGAAAAACGTCCTAAAATCAACTGGAAAATATACAACCGCGGAATCAACGGTGAAACGACCCGAGAAGCAAAACTACGTTTGGATGGCGGTGTATTAAAATTAAAGCCCCACATCTGTACGATTTTATTAGGCTCTAATGACAGCGCCCTGAACGAAGGGCAGTATCGCACACCCTGGGAATACGAGATGAATCTTCGGTTTATCATCGAGCAGTTAATGGCAAAAAAACATGGTGATGATTTCAACGCTGGGTTCTGTCTTCCCGTTCTCATCACGCCCCCTCCTGTCGTGGATACGGATTTCTATCCTTTCACTACTACAGACCGTCTGGAGTTGTTCCGCAGCATCGTATTGAAACTGGCAGAAGAATACAGCCTTCCTGTCATAGACATATTCAAAACATTCACAGATATCCATAAAAACGAAGGTTTTGAAGCCTATGAGGCTCTGTTCCAGTTCGACGGTGTTCATTGGAGCAATCATGGATATGATGTCTTTTACCCCCATCTGGAAAAGAAAATTCTGGAGCTGACCGAAGAATTATAAACAAAAAGGCCTGAGACGAAACAATATCGCCTCAGGCCTTTTTAATACTCTTATTCATTTGTTGTGATCGGCATCTGTCCGCAAAGATCAACCGTAACATACAGGACCTTCGACTGGGAAGCCACGCCAACCCCAGCCTCCTGCATAGTGCTGTCCGTCAACGCATTCAGCTTGGATGCATTTCTCATCCATTCCTGATAGATATTTACCACATCGCCTCTTTGTCTGGCAATGGTTTCAGAAGCCGTAAAAAAGACTTTGCCGCGCTCCATGATACGTCCAAAAGGAGTCGTTCCGTCCAGACTGTTATAATCAAAATATCTCTCGGATGCCATGTCTTCCGAATGGGTTCTTGCCACATCCCAAAGTTTTTTATCCCAGATCAGAGGTTCCAGCCCTTCAGCCACTCTGGATACCTGGATCAGATCCAGCAGCTGTGCTTCCACAGCTTCTTTCGTAGTATACTGAAGTGTGCTTTCCGGATTCTTTTTCTGTGCAAATTCTTTTGTCTGCAGCAGCAGGCCACGGATGTTTCCCTCATAATCCAAAGGCAGTCTGGCTTCAGTCATATCGCCCTGTACAACACCGCTGTGTTCCACCGCACTGACAAAACTCAGCCCTTTGATATCAGCCATAGTTCCTTCACTGTTCATGCCAAGATAGTCAAAATCTGTACCCGGCACAAATATTTCAATGACTTTGCCTTTTTCCATCGTAGCAAAGAAATAATTCTTATATGCATTCAGATAAATATACCTGTCCAGACCATAAACCGACTCATCGATACGATCCGGCTCTCCCCACGCTGCAATCAGTTCTGCCGCAGTCATATTCAGGGAAATCTCTTTATCCATCAGGTAGACCGTATCCATTTTCGCCGTATCTATCACCGCTGGTGTAATCTCTTCCACCGGTTCTGCCGGCTCAACAGGTTTTGCCAGTTCTTCTCCCGGCAAAGGGTGCATCCCCTCAGCATCGCCTGTCATGATATAACGATAAGCACGGACAAAAGAAATCACTGCTTCCTGCACCGTCATTTCCCTGAAAGGACCAAAGGTACCATTATCATAGCCACTG
>JAFRZQ010000228.1 GCA_017442465.1 Anaerotignum sp.
AGAGGAACAGCCATTCCACAATACTAAACAACGTTGTAGACTGTCCGGCTTCTGCCAGAATGTGAATATATTCCACGATACTTTCATGGATCAGTGTCTTGGAAATATAACCATTCCAGAGGGGAACACCGGTAATACCCAATACTCCCATCAGGAAGATAAATTTCAGAAGGTTCTTATCTCTGCCCCATCCTCTGATCTCATTCAGATCCAGTTTATGCAGATTCATATAGACTACACCGGCAGACATAAACAGCGTCAGCTTCAGCAGGGAATGATTTGCCAGATGAAGGATCGTACCTTCTGCAGCCAGTGCATTATGATGACCAAGAAGGCCCTGCATACCAATTGCCGTCGCAATAAAACCGATCTGTGACAGAGAGGAACAAGCCAATGTTCTCTTCAGGTTGATGGAGAACACCGCCAGAACAGCACCAAGCACCATAGTCGTTACACCCAGTGCCAGGATCATCATGCCCCACTGTGCGTCGTGAATGAAAATCTTTGTACTCAGAACCAGCATACCAAACACACCGGATTTTGTCAGAATACAGGACAGCAGTGCAGATGCAGGTGCAGGTGCAACAGGATGTGCTTCCGGCAGCCAGATATGCAGAGGGAACAGACCTGCTTTGGCACCAAAACCAACCAGAGTCAGAACCCCTACAATATAGAAATCCTTCTTGTCTTCCAGGTGGTGGCAGAATGCTGCCAGTTCATCAAAGTTCAGGGTACCAGCCATGCTATACATCATAAACAGGCCCATCAGAGTTACAAGACCACCGATCACGGCTACAGCCAGATAAGTCTGTGCCGCACGGATGGCATGTTCGCTTTCTTCGTGGATAACCAATACGAAAGAGGTAAAGGACATCACTTCGAAGAAAATAAATGTGGTATAGAAATCTGCTGACAGGAATACACCAAGGGTTGCCCCCAGTGTCATCAGCATAAAGAAATAATATCTGTTTCTGTTACGGTAATGAGCAAAGTATTCTTTGGAAAATACGGTCGTCATAAACCAGATGAAAGACGCCAGAGACGCCAGTGTGATCCTGAGACCATCCCCATGGAAAGAAAGACCAATACCACAGAAAGCAGGGATCGTCAGTTCTGCATTTTTTCCAACCAGAGAAAGTGCTCCCAGGAACACAGCCAAGGTTACAGCCATTGCCCAGTAATCTCTGGCAGATTTGCTTTTTCTGCCAATGAGATAACCGATCAGGGCACCGATCATAGGAAAGAAAACCAGAAATGCTAATGTCATATTCATTTGTCTCCCCTCCTTAATGCAAGCCAACTGCTACGTTTCTGAGAATTTCGATCAGAGGTTCAGGATAGAAGCCAATGATCACAGATACCACCGCCAGAACGATCAGTGTACCTGTCATATACAGATTGGGATCCTGTACATGTTCGTAATAGCCTTCGGGGTATTCCTTATTTCTGGGGAAATATGCCCGAATAACGATCTGGAAAATATACAATGCCGTCAGCAGTGCAGAAAGGATCAGGGCAACGATACCGATATATGTCATGCTGTTGCCGCTGTCTACCGCAGCTGTTGCCAGTGCCCATTTGCTGTGGAAACCCGCAAAGGGAGGCACACCGATCAGCCCCAGACCAGTAATGGTCATTGTGGCAAAAGTGATCGGCATCAGTCTGCCAAAGCCTTCCATTTCGTAAAGATATTCTCTATGTGTTTTATACAGGATTGCACCGGCTGTAAAGAACAGTGTGATCTTGATCACCGCATGATAAACCATATGCAGCAGTGCAGCTGCCAGACCTGCCGGTGTCATAATGGCAATACCAAAAATGATATAGGACAGGTTGGATACTGTGGAATAGGCAAATCTTCTTTTTACGTGAGGGGTTCTCAGGGCTACTGTAGAACCAAACACGATGGTGATCGCTGCAAAGATCAGCATAACATTCTGTGCCCATGTACCAACCAGGAAGGTAGTACCAAAGGAATAGTATGTCAGACGGATGATCGCAAAGATACCAGATTTAACGACAGCAACTGCATGCAGCAACGCTGTAACAGGTGTTGGCGCAACGGAAGCCTTGGGCAACCAGCGCCAGAAAGGAAAGATTGCCGCTTTTACACCAAAACCGAAGAATGCCATTACAAATACTGCCAGCAGTGTTGTTTCATGGCCTGCAACCAGAACAAGATCCAGTACACCGCCGCGTACAAAATCTGTTGTAGTACCAAACATATAAATGAATACAAAGCCGATAAATGCCAGAGAAGCACCAAACATCATGTAAAGTACATACATCTTACCTGCATGTCTGGCTTTATCATCGAACTGGTGCATAACGATAGGTAATGTCACCAGTGTCAGGAATTCATAGAACAGGTACATTGTCAGATAGTTTGCTGCAAAAGCGATACCGACAACGACACCAAATGTCATCGTAAAGAATGCGAAGAATCTGTCTTCATGCCCTTCGTGGGTCATGTATTCAAAAGCGTAGATGGTTGTTATGATCCACAGCAGGGAAACCATCGTACCAAATACTTTGGACAAACCATCCACATGCAGTGCCAGAGACAGTTTATCACTGAACTCAAACAAAGTTACTTCCGGACAGCCTGTACCAAAAATCGCATACAATGCAAAAATCGCATTCAGAATAACGATAGGCAGCACTACCCTTTCCCGGGACTTTCTGTCCTTAAATTTTACCGGCAGCAGACAGGCGCCTGCAATGATCGGAAAGATCACCGGCAACAATGTCGCAAATGCGTTCATACTGTTTCCTCCCTTTCCCTTAGAAAATCATTCCGCTGATACCGCCGATCACATCGAACAGTGTGTTAGGAAGAACACCAAACATCACAACTGCGATGGAAAGCAGTACCAGAGGTACCGTCATGAGATAATTAGGTTCTTTTTTCTTCAGAGAACCATAGTCAAAATCCTTCCCGGGGAAGAATCCTTCTGCCACAATAGGCATAAGATAGCCTGCTGTCAGCAATGCACTGACCATCAGGATAGCAACGCCTGTGATACCCAGAGCGCCAAATTCCGGCATGAGACCGCCCTGTGCCAGATACCATTTGCTGACAAAACCACTGGTAGGAGGAATACCGATCAGGGAAAGTGCCGCAAAAGCAAATGTCCACATAACGATTGGCATTTCCTTACCAATACCCTTCAGTTCATACACGTACGTTTTATGTGTTTTATAGATGATCGCACCGGCACAAAGGAACAGGATGTTTTTCGCAACTGCATGGAAAACCACCTGCAGCAGTGCACCCATAAAACCTGCCGGACACAGCAGCATCAGGCCGAATACAACATAAGAAACGTTGGAAACTGTAGAATAAGCCAGTCTTTTCTTCAGCAGTTTTTCCTTATAAGCCAGCATGGAGCCCATGAAAATGGTAATGATGGACAGGATCAGCACTGCTGTCTGTGCCCAGGAACCACGCAGGAAATCCGCACCGAACAGATAGTATGTCACACGAATGATGGCAATAACACCGCCCTTTGTGATAATACCGGAAAGGACTGCAGATGCAGGAGAAGGCGCAACGGGGTGCGCTGTGGGCAGCCAAGCATGCAGAGGGAACATACCCGCCTTACAGCCGAAGCCCAGGATCATCAGGAAGAATACGATCAGCATCATATTTTCCTTGCCTTCGATCAGTGCCATATTCAGTGTACCGCCGGCAATGAAGGAAGTTGTGTCGCAGTAGGTATTCAGGAAGAAGAAGCCCATCAGACCCAAACCTGCACCAAAGATAGAGTAACCCAGATATTTCAGGCCGGCACTTACTGCTTCGGGTGTGCCTGTATGGATTACCAGAGGAACTGTCAGAATTGTCATAAATTCATAAGACAGATACAATGTCATCATATTTTCAGAGAAGCACAGGCTCATCAGTGCTGCCAGGGAAAATGTATAGAACATAAAGAAACGCGCAGGATTCTTTTCATGTTTGATATATTCCATGGAAAATACTGCCACGATCAGCCAAATCGTACTGATCAGGCAGGCAAAGAATTTCGCCAGGCCATCTGTATGGTAAGCAATGGAAAGACGGTCTGTCAGTGTCCACATTGTAGCGGAATGGTCACCCATGCACAGGTACCAAACCAGAGCTGCTTCCACCGCCATTGCGATAAAGACCAAAGTGTTGCGCTGCTTTTCTTCCTTCTGAAAGCCAATGATGAGACCAAAAACAAAAGGTAAAATCATCGGGAGCAGCAAAATTACATTTCCGCTCATTATTTTCTCACCTCATCCTCTCATCACAACGCCATACGCATCAATACAATACCCATTTCCACAATATCAACAATAGGACGGTAACCGATGCCTAATGCAAAATTCACAACGATAAACAGAACCATTGCCATAGCATACAAAGGAGAAATGGGAACTCTCTTTACATCTTCCTTCGGCTTGGACCAGATCGCAATTACAGAAGGCAGGAAATACATCGCATTCAGGATCATAGAAATTGCCAGTGCCCCCAGCACCAGAACCATTCTGATACCAGTCATTTCAATCGCTGCCATAGCAAAATACAATTTGGAAATAAAGCCTGCAAACAGAGGCACACCGATCATAGACAAGGCGCCTACTGTAAATGCAATACCCGCCAGAGGATTTCTGTGAGCTGCACCTTTCAGGTTTTCCAGCTGTTCTTTCCCGCCAGCGTTATCCATAAAGGAACCGCAGCAGATAAAGAGCATGGATTTTGTTACCGCATGGGCAAATACATGGAAAATTGCAGCCATCAGACCAAGGATAGAGCCCAGACCGATACCCATGAAAATATAGCCGATCTGTGCCACAGAAGAGTAAGCCAGCATACGTTTCATACGACCTTCATGCACCGCGAAAACGGAACCCATGACCATGCCAAGAATACCCAGAACGAACATAATGTCCGCTATTTTCAGTGTAACCAGTGTTTCCAGTGTGAAAACTTCCAGGCTCAGCTTGATCGCCAGAATGATATATGCCTTCAGAACCAAACCAGACAGAATGCCGTTAGAGGTTGTCATAGTAGAACCGTAAGCCGTAGGCAGTGCGGAATGGAACGGGAACAGCGCACTCTTGATGCCCAGACCAACGAACATCAGTGTTACCACAAACATCAGAGAAAAATTATGGTCGCCCGTTACCATCAGCATCGCAACGGTCTCCCTGATCTGAGGGAACAGCAGATGGCCCGTAATACCATACAGGATACATACACCCAGAAGGAACAGACCGGAACCTACACAGCCGAACACCAGGTAATGTGTGGTACCAACGATGGACTGTTTTGTACCCTTCGCCAGGATCAGTGTACAGGATGCGATCGTCAGGATCTCGATGAATACATAAGCTGTGAACAAGTCATTTGTATATGTCATCGCCAGCATTGCCCCGAAGGTTGCATTCAGCATGATAAAATAGAAATTCTGTTTTTCAGGAACGATTTCCCTAAACAACTGATCGCTGCCTGCTGTGACCGTCAGAAACATAACCACGCTGATCAGAACAGCCAGCAGCGCTTCCAGAGGGCCGACACGCAGTTCATTGCCCCAGGGTGCAGGGAAGTGGCCCATCATAAATGTGAAGGCTTCCCCATTCTGTACCACATTCACCAGCAGGATCACAGACAGTACACCAACGATGGCAACCATTGTGCCATGCACATATCTTGCGATACGGCCATTTTTGATCAGTGGTGTGATGATGCCGCAGAACATAGCAAAAAAGATGCTGAAGAAAGGTATATTATGTACTAAATTCAGATGATGCTCCATATTATTCCCCTTCCTCCTCTCTTACCATGCGAAGGATCTCGTCCATGTTCAGCGTACCATAATGTTTATACAGTCTCAGAACCAAAGCCAGAGAGAACGCAGTTACAGATACGGATACTACGATACCTGTCAGTACCAGACCTGCAGGAATGGGGTTGATATAGTATTCCGCATCGATGATCCCATTTGTCAGAATAGGCGCAACTCTGCCGAATACATAGCCCTTTGCCGCCAGGAAAAGGTATGTAGCAGTGTCCATAATATTCAGACCGATAAATTTTTTGATAAGATTGTTTTGCAGAAGCAGATTCATGAATCCAATGCCAAAAAGGATTACTGATGCCGCTTCATAATAATTTGTCAGTAAATGACTCATAATCAGACTTCTCCTTTTGTAAATAAAGCATAGAATCCATACATTGTACAAGCTACGACCAGACCTACACAGATGTTCAGAGGCAGGATAAAGCCGGAGCTCAGAATATCGCCGGGTGTACCCTTAGGGATCTCCCAGCCAACATGGTTTGCGCCTGTAAAGAAGGAATAGCTCTTACAGCCGCAGTATGTCAGCAGACAGGCAACACTGATCTTTGTCAGTGTTTTGATCGTAAAGAATGTCTGCATTTTTTTCTGTCCATTTGCAGCGGAATAAAGGATCAGGCCAGCACCAATAATGGAACCGCCGGAGAAGCCGCCGCCGGGAGACAGGTGACCATTCAATACAACATAAATACCATACAGGATAACGATAGGTGCCAGACATTTCGCCCCCAGCTTCAAAATGATTTTGGAATCCTGAGAGTCAAATACTTCGTCTTCTGCCATTTCCCTGTCTTCTGCAGCACTTGCATTTTTATGATCTCTCTGCAGAAGCATCAGAACACCGATCACAGCCATGAACAGTACGTTGGATTCGCCAAAGGTATCGAACGCACGGTAATCCAGGATCATACCGGCAACAAAGTTGATGGCACCGGTTTCCGCGATCCCCTGTTCCAGATAACGTTCTGCCACTTCGTTGTTTGTAATGCTGCCGGGGTCACCAAACATAGGCAGATCCATAACAACACGAAGCATAACAACGATAAAACATACAGTAACCGCAACACACAATACACGATACAACGAGGTATTGGAACGGAGCTTTTCTGCCGTTGCATGCTTTTCGCCGAGCATTTTTTCGCCAACTACTTCATCTTTTTTTTCTCTGGTAGAGATATATTCATCTGCATTGAGGATCACTTCGTCACCGTCAACCCAGCCTTTCAGTCTCGCCCAGAAAGATTTCTTTTCACTCATGCCATCAACCCTCCCTTGTACCTTTCAGTGCATGCACTTTTTTCAGGGTCAGGAAGAAAAGCACAGTATCAATACCTGCACCTACAGCCGCCTCTGTGATCGCCAGGTCGGGAGATTCCAGAAAAAGCCATACGATCGCCATAACGGAGCTGTAACCCATGAAAATAATAACAGCCATAAACAGATTTTTTGTCACAGAAACGCCGATAGCACTGATGATCAGGAAAACGACCAGGATCATCTGGATCATAATACTAAAATCACTCATTTGTCCTTCATCCTTTCTGCCGCATCTTTATTGGTCATAAGTTCTATCTTTGCAATCATGTGTGTTGCAATAGGGCTGGTCAGCCAGAAAAACAGAATGATCAGAATGAATTTTGCAATGATAAACACATTGCTGCTCAGAATGATCAGACCCAGCACAATAAAAAACAGACCCATTGTATCACCCAGGGCTGCTGCGTGCATTTTGTTCATTACATATTTGAAACGGAAAACACCAAAGGTAGCGCAAAGGAATACAAACAGACCAATGATGATGCAGATCGCAGCAATAATTTCTCTTACTGGCATTCTTCCTTCGCCTCCTCTTCTTTTTCTTCCTGTTCTTTTCTGCTCAGGTACAGCAGACGACCTTTATGGTGCAGTGTAACCACATGACACATAACAACTACCGCCAGGAAGGACAGCAGTGTATACACCAGAGAAACGTCGATCAGCGCGGTTTCGCTCAGATAAACTGCAAGGATACAGATGACTGCCGTTGTCATGGTACCGATCATGTTGATGGCAACGATACGGTCAGTATAACGAGGCCCCTTTACTGCACGGCTGAAAGCCAGCATCATGCAGATCGCAAACACGCACATAGCGACTTCTAAAACAAAGTGCATTGTCTCGCTCATTTTCTCCCCTCCAACTTTCTCAGCTGTTTTACAAAAACAGAATCATCCAGTCCTTCACCAAACTTGCTCTTATCCAGTGCCTGAACAACGTAATCACCATTTTCCAGACCTGCTGTATATGTCCCGGGAGTCAGCGTGATGGAATTTGCCAGCACCACCTGAGCAGCATCACTTTCCAGATCTGTACGGAATGTAACGATAGCAGGTTCGATTTCCATTTTAGGAGAGAGAATGATCTTGATCACATCGATATTTGCTTTGAAAATTTCCCATACCAGAACCACAGCATATTTCAAATAAAGAGGGATCTTCTTCGCAAAGCGGATCTCATCTTTATAGTTGTAGCCCATATATTTGGAAATAAACCAGTACAGCCAGCCACAGATCACTACACCGAAGAGGAACACTTCCAGTGTCACTCTGCCGTTAAAGATCATCCACAGCAGTAACAATAAGAAATACATTGAACCATCCTTCCTGCATAAGCTTTGATTTCCCATGCTTTTGAAAATACCTGTGCCCATCCTAAAATTTGCACAGTCTTATCCATTTTCATAGCCTAACATTATAAATTATCCCGGAATATGCAAAAATTGTCAAGTCACTTAGTGCGAAGTAACCATTTATTTCTTTATTTTTTCTTAATTCGTTTCAAAAATGCTAAAATAACTGTTATTTATTTCCACAAATATTGTATAATATGTAATATATTTCAGTGATTACACATTTGTTCATAAAAAAAGAGTGTCTGCATCTTACAGCCACTCTTTTTCTCATTATCTTGCGATAAATCAACCTACAATATCACCATCATCAAAAGGATCTCCGCATTCCGGGCAGAATTTAGGTGCTTTTGTTGGATCTTCCGGTTCCCAGCCGCATTTATCACATTTATACTGGGGAATGCCCGCGGGTTTTTTACTGCCGCATTCCGGACAGAATTTGCCTTTATTTACCGCACCGCAGCTGCATTTCCAGCCATCCGCTTCTGCTGGTCTGGGAGCACCGCATTCCGGACAGAATTTACCTGTAGGTGTCGCACCACAACTGCATTTCCACGCTGCTGCAGGTGCAGGCTGAGGTTTGCCGCAGCCTGTACAGAATTTTCCTGTGTTGCCGCTCTGACCACAAGCACATGTCCAACCTGCCGGAGCTTTAGGCTGCTGCTGCCCCATCTGGAACAGGTTCTGGGCATTCATACCGCCCATCTGCCCCATCATGCCAACACCCATCAGACCTGCCATTGCGCCATTGGGATTATTTGCCGCATCCTCCATAGCCTTTGCCTGTGCACCAACCAGACGGCCGGCTGCACGAGAAGGATCCATGTATGCAACATCACGCTGCATTTCCTTGATCATCTTTTCATCTTCTTCGCTGGCTTTGATAGAAGATACACCGATTTTCTGGATTTCGATCCCACGGCAGTCTTTCCACTCATAGGACAATTCCTCTCCCAGTGCTTCTGCCAGTTCAGATGTATGACCGGGGATCGCAGAATAACGAACACCCATAGCAGAAATTTTTGCAAAGGCAGGCTGCAGTTTTGTCAACAGCTCGCTCTTCAGCTGTGCATCCAGCTCATCCCGGGTAAATGCATCTTCCACATTACCGCTCAGTGCTGTATACAACAACAGAGGATTCACTACTTTATAGCTGTAAACGCCAAAACAACGAACGGAAATATCGATATCGATCGCCGCTCTTTCATCCACTACTCTGAAAGGGATCGGGGAAGGTGTGCCGTATTTATTCCCTACGATCTCTTTTGTATTTACATAGTAAACGCGCTGATCCTTAGGTGCTTCACCGCCAAAGGTAAAGCGTTTGCCGATATTCTTAAATACAGCTTTGATATCTTCTCCCAGATCACCAGAGAAAACAGAAGGCTCTGTAGACATATCGTATGTATATTCACCGGGCTCTGCACAGACATCCACTACTTTCCCCTGTTCCGTGATGATCATACACTGACCTTCGGCAACTGCGATCACAGAACCGTTTGTAATAATATCTGCATCCCCTTTTTTATTACTGGAACGACCAGACTGTTTTTTTCTGCCTCTCATGATCAGCACATCCGCCGGCATGGAATCACAGGTAAAAAATTCCTTCCACTGATCCGCCATTACGCCGCCCGCAGAACCGAATGCCGCTTTTATTAAACCCATAATACGTCCTCCTTCCAAATCTATATATCATCTGAATACAATTTCACTTTTGTTTTTTATTATACTATATGTTTTCTAAATTTGCACGAACAGAAGCAGCATATATTCTTGAAATATGCTCTTTTTTATCCATATGAAAATAGACACACAAAATGTGTGCCTTATTTCATGGGAATTATATAGTATTGAAGCAAACGTTAACCAAATTTATATCAAATCATTTTATCTCACGCTTTTTTCTTACAGAAAATTGCTCTTACGGGCAGACCCAGCAGTACGATCACAATGCCGCCAACAGCGATCAGTGTTGTACCCATACCGCACATAAACAGCTGGTTGATCAGAACGTAGCCGCCGGATACGATGGAGATAATGGGAATGATGGGATACAGAGGCACTTTATATGTACGTTCTACATCAGGAGCCTGTTTTCTGTATGCCATAACCGCTGCAAATGTCAGTGTATAGAATACCCAGCCTACAAATGTACCCAGATTTGTCAGCAGGTCGAACTGACCGGACAGAGCATAGATAGCACCCAGAACACCGATCAGGTAGATGCAGTTTACAGGTACACCTGTTTTGGAGATTTTGGACAGTGCTTTGCTGCAAGGCAGGTCGCCCTGTTCAGCCATGTAGTAAGCTGTACGGGAACCAGCCAGGATGAAACCGTTACATGCACCACCAGCGGAGATCATGATACCAACGGATACGAATTTACCGCCCATATCGCCGAAGATTTCCATAGCTACTGCAGATGCAGGAGATTCCAGATTCATCATTACATCAGCAGGCAGTACCCACAGGTAAGCCAGGTTGATGATTACATATACAGCCATGATCAGTGCCACACCGCCAACGATCGCTTTAGGCAGATCTTTACCGGGATTTTTCATTTCACCAGCGATGGCGCCAACATTTGTCCAGCCTTCGAAAGCGAACAGAACAGCGATCATCAGCTGACCCATTACAGAACCAAAGCTCAGGCCTTCACCCAGCATGGGATCCAGAATAGGGTTACCATTGCCTCTGATAAAACCAAAGATCATGATCAGTACCAGGGGAACCAGTTTTGCTACTGTAAAGATGGACTGTGCCGCACCGCCTACTTTTGCGCCCATGCAGTTCAGGATAACCATGATCAAAATGCACGCCATAGCCACGGGAACTACCATACCATCACCGATAAACAGCTTTGCCTGGTTCGCAACAGCTACACCCAACGCAGCTACCAGACCAGGATAGAATACCACTGTCTGCATCCAGCCACACAGATAACCAACTTTTTCACCAAATACTCTTTTCAAGTATACAGGCATACCGCCTGTTTCAGGCATCAGAATCGCGATTTCAGCAAATGTCATAGCAGCACACAGACACATCAGGGATGTTATTACCCATGCCACGATTGCAAGACCGGGAGCACCAGCTGTTGCTGTGTACATTGCTGTAGGTTTAAAGAATACACCGGAACCGATAACGCAGCCTACTACTGTAGCCATAGCAGCGCCCATGCCCAGCTCCTTCTTCATTTCAGTTGTGTTGTTACTCATTTTTCTTCCTCCTTTTTTTGACTGTTTTACCAGAAAACGCCAGTTTTCAGGAATAAAAAAGGGACATATAGCAAAATAGACGTATTGATATCATTTCTGCCTATATGTCCTCTGTATCTCTACCTGAAAGCATTACTTCTACGGCGGCTTTGGTAAAACCAAGCACTTTCCAGAGTCCCATCCATAAAAGGTCTTTGTACCTGAAAGTTTCTCGAAAGGACGGCTCTTCCTTTCGATTGCTCCATCGGTTTTCCTCGTAAAAAATAAATATTAAAATATGATTGCTGAGGAAATCTCCCTTTTATTTCATCTGGTTCTATGCACTTTTTTGTGAATTCATTATATTATGCTGTCAAATTTTTGTCAATAGAAAAAATGAAATTTTTTATCGCCGCATTAATAAATTTTATTATATTTAACATATTTTTATATACGACTATTTCTATGATTTTCCCCATATATTTATGAAAAAACAAACAGACAGAGGCATCCTATGAGCAGAAAATCGATCATAACAGGAACACTGATCCTGACTTCCGCCAATCTTATAACAAAATGTATGGGGTTTTTTAACCGTATTTTCCTGTCTAACACCATTGGGGCAGAAGGCATGGGGCTTTATCAGCTGATCCTGCCTATATATGCCCTCGCATGGAGCATTACATCCGCAGGATTTACCACAACGATCTCAAGCCTGACAGCTCAGGAACATATTCGCGGACAAAATGGGAATATCGGACGGATCGTAAAACAATCCCTGACCCTTTCTCTTGGGATCAGCCTGATCATCAGCGTGATTCTTTTTTGGGGAGCCGATACAATCGCTTTACATATCGTAAAAGATGCTCGTACAGCACTATCTTTCCGTCTGCTGTCTTTTGCGATCCCTTTTATGACTGCCGGCTCCTGTTTACGGGGATTCTTTCTGGGGATGCAGGAAACACTCATCCCTGCAGTATCTCAGATACTGGAACAGACCGTTCGCATTGCTACTATCTATATTTTAGCAGGCTTTTTTGTTCCCTTAGGGCTTTCCTATGCCTGCTGTGCTGCAGTTTTCGGTATTTTTCTGGGAGAACTCCTTTCCTGCAGCTTTTCTCTATGGAATTACATTCACTATAAAAGAAAACATCGGCTTATCAGAAAGCCCAGCATGGCTCCCGCTGCAGCCCTTTCCATGATCCTTACGATGGCTTTGCCTTTATCCGCTTCCCGTATTTCTGCCTCTCTGCTTTCTACGGTCGAAAACCTGATCATCCCTCGACAGCTGCAGCTGCACGGCCAGAATACCGCCCAGGCACTTGCCACATTCGGGGAACTGACCGGTATGGCTATGCCACTGATCCTGCTGCCTTCCGCCTGTCTGATGGCTGCTTCCGTTTCTCTTGTGCCGGAAATATCCGAAGCCAGTGCTGTAAAACAAGATACCCGCATCCACAAAACTGTTTCTGCCACCTTTTTGTTTACCTCCATCATCGGATTCGGTGCAGCGTCACTGTTTGCAGTTTTCTCAAAAGAAATATGCTATATCGTCTATCATCGGTCGGCCCTGGGTCAGGTGCTATTCCCGCTCTCCTTCCTTTGTCCGTTCATATATGCTCAGACAACACTGCACGGCCTGCTCAATGGGCTTGGTGAACAGTTTTTCCTTTTCTGGAATAATATCGTTTCCTCCCTCATCAGTATCGTTGTCATCTGGTTCTTTATGCCTTCCTACGGAATCACCGCTTTTCTGTGGGGCTGGTTTCTGGGAATGCTTTTTTCTGTTCTTACTGCACTATATCTCTTATGGAAAAGAACCGGTGCCATCCCTTCTTTTTTCAACTGCATACTGAAACCGCTTCTTGCCGGCGCAGCAGCCGGATTGCTGGTCAAATATTTCATTCGCATCTCTGAGCCTTCCCGTCTGCTGTTCCTCGGCTCCCTCGCAGGAATGGGCATCCTGTATCTGTTTTTCCTTTTCCTGCTGGGCTGTCTTTCCAGAAAAGATATGGAACTGCTTTTCAGCAACAAAAAAAGTCGGTCATAATGTAGTGACGGCTTAAGAAAACATACTTTATAAGTTTTATTGATTTCTTAAGCCGCACTGCGAGGATGTCCTGAAATAAGAAAACATTTCGCAGAAATCAAGAGATTCTTTCGATTTTTTGTTTTCTTATCAGGACTCCTCTAAGACCGACTTTCCTTTTATCATTTATTCAAATCCACCAGGCCTGCTTCATACAACTTCTGCAGAGACATCAGAATACCGGTTTTTGCGTGGAACCATGTCAGGCCGCCCTGGAAATATACAGAGTATGGCTCTCTGATGGGACCATCCGCACTCAGTTCAATGGAAGAACCCTGAATGAATGCACCCGCTGCCATGATAACATCACAGGTATAACCGGGCATTGCATAGGGAATGGGTGTTACATAGCTATCCACAGGTGCTGCTGCCTGAATACCCTGACAGAATGCTTCCATGGCTGCGCCGCTGCCCAGTTCCACCGCCTGAATGATATCGTGACGGGGTTCTGTACTGTTGGGGATGACACGAAAACCCAGTTTTTCATAAATATTTGCTGCAAAAATCGCACCTTTCAGCGCACCTGCTGTCACTGTAGGAGACAGGAAGAATCCCTGATACAGTGCTCTGTTCAGATCCAGAGAAGCACCAACTTCCTGCCCCAGACCGGGAGCACTCAGTCTGTATGCACATCTGTCAATACATTCCTGTTTGCCGCAGATGTAACCGCCGATGGGCGCCAGACCGCCGCCGGGGTTTTTGATCAGAGAGCCAACGATCATATCTGCACCCAGATCAGAAGGTTCAATGATATCTACAAAT
>JAFRZQ010000229.1 GCA_017442465.1 Anaerotignum sp.
ACATTTCTGATATTGGATCGATTTTCTTTTTCCGCAATCGTAAGTAATTTTTCTCCCGACAGCAAATCATCAATCGTTACCGAAAAGAATCTTGATATTTCCTTTAATGAATCGATGCTTGGATACCCTCTGCCCGACTCCCATTTTGAAACAGCCGTTCTGGAAACATATAACATCTCCGCCAGTTCCTCCTGAGTCAAACCTCTGCTCTTCCTCAGTTCCTGAAGTTTTTCATGAAATTCCATAAAAGGACCTCCAACCTATTTTTTATCTTTATCACACAACATAACAATCCCAATATAGTTGCAGAATAGCCCCGAACTCAGTAGTACTGCACCTACAATATCGGTAAACCAATGCACACCGGAAACCAATCTGCCAATTACCATACATACAGAATAAAGTATCGCTGCTCTGTTGACCCTTTTTCTGAAAATGATATTTTCAACTCTGCGGCTAACCTGAAAAATCAGTGTTGGCATCACACTTAACACAAGCAATGTTGTAGATGATGGATAAGAACTCTCCAGTCTTCCTTCAATCAGGATCGGTCTGTAATTGATAGGGATCTTCTCAAAAATCAGATATCCTGCTATCACTATAACATAATATACCCCCAGAAGGATAATATCGTGGTCCACTCGCTTCATACTTTTTCTTTGAATCAACTGATTCAAACCAAACCCGCCAAATAACATACAGACAAAAACCGGCACCAACCCCAGCCAGTCTGTGATCGTATAAATCGTCATATGCACTCCGGTCAATTTGTGAAACCAACTATTTAATGTTGCAAAACCTACATTCGTTCTCTTTTGTCCAACAGGCTGTACGTCTACAGTCTGTATCAGCACTGTCCATAACACAAATGCTGCAATCATTATCGTACCTGAAAACAAAATTCTCTTTTCCTTTTCTTTCATATCTCCTATCCTTTCTTTTTGTTTTTCCATCGGCCGATATGAACATAACAAAAAGCTGCAAAAAGAGAAAGAACTGCGCTGTCACACACATGATACGAATCGTGTCATTAAAAAACTCCTGCCTCATTTCGAAGCAGGAGTCATTTTTATCAATCAAATAAATCTTTGAAACCATCCTTCATTTTTTCTGCGAAGGATTTCTTTTCTTCTTTTACAGGTTCGGGTTCCACAGGGCCGTTGGAAGTTGTTGTATCACCATAGAACTGACGCAGCAGCTCTTTCTGTCTTTCGCTCAGGTCTGTAGGGATCTTCACCTTCAGTGTCACGATCTGGTTACCTCTTACCTTAGGATTTCTCAGGTTAGGCACGCCCACGCCTTTCAGTGTCACCACTGTATCAGGCTGTGTACCGGGTTTGATGGTATATTTCTGTTCGCCATCGATGGTCTTGATGATGATCTCGCCGCCCAGCGCCGCCTGTACAAATGTAATAGGTACATCACAGTAGATATCATAACCCTTACGAACGAATACACGGTTAGGCTGTACATATACGGTTACCAGCAGATCGCCGTAGCCGCCGCCATTTTCGCCGATCTCACCCTTACCAGCCAGACGGATGGTCTGTCCGTTATCGATACCCTTGGGTACGTTAACTTCATATTTTTTCTGTTTACGCACTTTGCCTGTACCCTTACATGTATTGCAGGGGTCTTTGATAATTTTACCTGTACCGCCGCACTTGGAACATGTTCTTACGGATGTTACAGCACCAAACATGGATTGCTGTACCACTCTTTCCTGACCTGTACCATGGCAGGTAGGGCAGCTTTCCGCATGGGTACCTTCCTTGGCGCCTGTACCAT
>JAFRZQ010000230.1 GCA_017442465.1 Anaerotignum sp.
AGTTCTGGAAGATCTGGAATGGGGCGTAGAAACCACCTACGGTGCCAATGCAGCAGAAATCACAGAAGCAGTCCTCGAATCCTTTAGCTGGATGTTAGAAGAATCCCCCTTCCGACTGACACTGACAGAGGGCGACTGGTCTTATGATTCTGAAGGTAATATCCTCAGAGAACTGTGGGAATGCACAGTTACAGTGACCAACACAGAAACAGGTGAATCCGCATCTGCATCCAACGTACTGATCCCCCTGACTTTCGATCCCGAATCTGCATGGTAAAACAAATAAAAGCACTCTGGTTAAACAGAGTGCTTTTTTATTTATCTTGCATATTTTTTCTTCATCCGGATATCATCCCCGAAGAATTTCAATGTGGTATATTCTCCGATAAGTCTGCTCATGACACGGTCAGAATACTGATCCATCAGTGCCTTATAATCCAGATTGGTAGAGATCACCACAGGGCGTTTTCTCAGTTTTCTGTCATTGATGATACGGAACAGTTCAGAAGCCGTAAACATAGTAGCAAATTCTGTACCAAGGTCATCGATAATGAGGAGGTCTGCATCCAGAAGTTCTGCATCCCAGTCCAGAGTTTCTTCCTCCTCATCCCTGTGGAAACGCAGTTCTTCCAGCTGTTTGAAGAGCTGACCTGCTGTCAGGTAGAGTACTGTTTTCCCTCTGTCCAGCACATCTTTGGCGATACAGTTGCACAGGAAGGTCTTCCCTCTGCCGCTGCCGCCGTACAAAAGCAGGTTATCACCAGCGAAATCTTCTGCAAAGGCCATGGCCATTCTGAGGTTTCTCTGGGCATTTTCCTTGGGAGAGATGCCTTCCGCCTTCACCACTTCATCGCTGAACAGACGCAGGTCAAAGGTATCAAAATTTTCCAGTTTAATGATATCACGGACATTAGACTGGTCATACAGTCTGTCCATCAGTTTATGTTTCATGCAGGCACACTGCTTATCTTCCACATACCCCGTGTCTTTACAGGTTTCACAGACATACTCCAGTTTCAAAAGACTGGGAGACAGGCAATTCTTTGCCATCAGTTCGTCCCGTTCTGTTTTCAGTGCATTCTGCTTTTCCTGCAGTTCCGCCAGGGCAACCTCTCTGCTTTCCGGCTGCATCAGCACCAGTTTCGCTGTGGATACCCCCAAGAGAGAAAGTTCCCGTTCGATTTCTTCCAGTCGGGGCAGTTTCATATAAATGGCTTCTCTGCGTTCTCTCAATTCCGCCGCTTTTAAGGTACGCAGGGCGTCGTATTCCCTGAGCACTTCTTTATAGATCTGTGTTCTCGTAGCCAAACTTTTTCCCCCGTTCCTTTCGCGCTGTTACCATTTTTCTCTCTGTTCCCGTTCCAGTCGTTCCAGTTCTGCGAAATCCCATTCGCTCTGGGTATAGTTGATGAAACGATTCTGTTTTTTGGGTGCCGCCTGCCCTGCAGGCTGTTCTGTCGGTGCATTCTGGGCTTTTTTCGCCGCAAAGGCTTTATCCAGTTCCTCCACATCAGAAATGGATTTCACCCCTGCATCCTTCCAGCTTTTCAAAATCTTTTCCGCATAGGCGAAAGACGCCTTGCCCGTCTGCATCACCGTTCTTTCACAGGCCATCTGCACCACGTCCATAGGCAGTTTGTATTCCTGCAGCCATGTTTTCATATAGTTTTCTTCCGCCGCCACTGGCAATCGGTTCTGGCCAAAAGCCTTCATGATGTTGCGGAAGCCCGTTTTTCTCAGTTCGATATATTCCACCGCTCTGTCTTCGGTATTAATGCCTTCCTCCGCCCAGCCGATGGCAACTTTTTCGATATAGCGCATACCGCAGTGACCGTTGGCCGTGCAATAACTCAGCAGCAGTTCTATCACGTCTATGGGCAGCCCCAGCCAGTCGTGGAAGCTGAAAAGCATGCTCATATCGTTATGGTTCAGCATTTTTCCCAGTTTCTGCTGGGCGGACTGGATGAGTTTTTTCATGCTTTCGCTTTTCTGCATATACACTGCCAGTTCCGCAGGTGAATACTCGGGGCGTTGGGAAGCGATCAATTTCGGTTGCTGTTTTGTCTGTTTTTCTTCTGTTTCCTGCAGATATCCCTTGCCCTTCCAGTAGCCCCATGCGTAGAGGACATCCGTTTCCGTGACGCCAAGCTTTGCCGCCACTTCTGCCGCTGTGCCGCCGGTTGCCACTGTCATCAGGTAAACGGATACATACAGAGGAGGTGCCGCAGGCAGTTCGGTTTCTATAAAGTTTTTGCTTAGTCTGATCTCATCTGCCATTTCGCATCCTCCCTTCAATTTCTTTCGTGCATTTCAGTATAACATATTTCGACCTGCAAAAACAGGGGAACAGCCACAAAAAAATCTCCCTGTATTAGAAACAGGGAGAAAATTTTATTTATCTTGTTTATTTTTGATATGGGCATTGAAGTAGTAGATAATGAAACACAGAATAATGAATGTCAGAACCACTACCACGATCGTGCCGGAATTCTTAAAGCTGATGAAAATCGCCAGGAGCCCCAGTAAAATACTGATGGTATACATGATCAATACCGCCTGTCTCTGGGAGAATCCCCGATCGATCAGCTTATGGTGCAAATGTCCTCTGTCCGCCTGCATAATAGGCTGATTTTTCGCCATGCGTCGAAGCATTGCACAGATGGTGTCGAATACAGGCAAACCCACACACAGCACACTGACGATCATCGCCAGGAGGGCATAGCCCTTGAACACACCCAGGATACTGGTCACCGCCAGAACGAACCCCAGGAATGTGGAGCCGGTATCGCCCATGAAGATCTCCGCAGGGTTGAAGTTTCTGGGAAGAAAACCTAGACAAGCACCGGCCAGAGCCGCTGTCAGTACCACTGCAGTGGTGGAGCCGGTCATGATGCAAAGCACCATCAAGCTCATGGCCGCAATAGATGTGACACCTGCCGCCAGGCCATCCAGACCATCGATCAGGTTCACAGCATTGGTCACGCCTACGATCCAGACCAGTGTGATGGGGATGGAAAACTTCTGCAGATATGTGGTCACAGGCCACAGCACCACCTGAATACGGGTACCGGACATAATGACGATCAGTGCCGCCAGGATCTGCACACAGAATTTCAGTTTGGCAGGCAGATTTTTCATATCATCCACCACACCCAGACCTGCGATCAGGAGCGCGCCCACGATAAATCCCGCAAACTGTTTGGCATTCATGCTCTTATCAAAATGATACACCATCAGCACTGTAATGATAAAGCCCAGCACGATGGCTACCCCGCCCATACGGGGCATGGGTTTTTTATGCACGCCTCTGTCCTTCGGATAGTCAATGGCACCGCATTTGACGGAAAGCCATTTTGCGAAGGGTGTCGTTACCAGAGTGATGGCAAAGGCACAGGCAAAGGCTGCAATATATAACAACCAGTTATGTTCTATCAAACCAGATCTCTCCTCAATTACTTCGTACCAAAGATACGGTCACCTGCATCGCCCAGACCGGGAACGATATAGGCATTTTCATTCAGCATGCCGTCATAGGCCGCTGCATAGATATCCACATCCGGATGTTCCTCCTGCATTTTCTGCACGCCGTCAGGCGCAGCCAGAATACAGAGGAATATGATCTTCTTCACGCCTCTTTCCTTCAGAAAACCAACGGCCGCAGCCGCAGAACCGCCTGTTGCCAGCATAGGGTCTGTCAGGAACACGGTACGTTCCTGTACATCTGCAGGCAATTTGCAGTAGTATTCCACAGGCTGTTTTGTTTCCTCATCGCGATACAGACCGATATGGCCGATCTTTGCTGTAGGCAGCAGTTTCAGCAGACCATCTGTCATGCCCATACCTGCACGCAGAATGGGAACGATGGCAAATTTTTCTGCTGCTGTTTTGCAGTTTGCCGTTGCCACAGGGGTTTCCACAATGATATCCTTCATGGGCAGGTCTCTTGTTGCCTCATAAGTCAGGAGCATTGCCACTTCCTGAATGATTTCACGAAATTCTTTTGTTCCTGTTTCCTTATTGCGAAGCATCGCCATTTTTGTATGGATCAGAGGATGCTCGGACACAAACAATTTGCTCATACAGTCACCTTCTTAGTCTTCGATCTGATTGATTCTTCTGATATGACGTTCATCATTGGAGAAAGGGGTTTCCAGGAAAGCCTTTACGATCTCCAGTGCCAGACCGGCACCTGTTACCCTTGCACCCATGGCCAGAATGTTTGCATCGTTATGTTCTCTTGTTGCTTTTGCAGAGAACACATCACCGCACAGAGCACAGCGGATGCCTTTTACCTTATTTGCTGTGATGGAAATGCCGATGCCAGTACCGCAGATCAGAATGCCCTTTTCACATTCGCCTGCAGCTACAGCCTTTGCAACTGCTTTG
>JAFRZQ010000231.1 GCA_017442465.1 Anaerotignum sp.
CTTTTCTGGGGGCATTGCATACGATGGCATAACCCATGCAGGCCACCATGGCAATCAGTGGATGTATGATAAAATAAAAAATAGCTTCATTCATGATTTTTACCTCCGATCATCAGGACATATGGAAAATGGTCAGAGCGATGGCTACACCGCCGGCGATGGAAACCGCATTGAGCAGCACTTCCACGACCTTGGAGTTGCCGCTGATGAGGTTGCCTTCCAAGAGGTCGCGCATGGCCTTGGAAAGGGCCAGACCGGGCAGGAGGGCCTTCATGGTGCCGATGATCATCTTATCCAGCTGTGTTCCAGGCAGGAACAGATGGAACAGACAGGCCACCAGACCTGTTACCAGACCGCCCATCAGAGGGCCGAAGAAGAAGGGGACCTTCTTGTCACTGAAATACACCAAGGTGACGCCCATCAGAAGGGCGATAAAGAAGGAAAGGATACCTTCTATCAGGCCGCCGCCTACCATAACGGCAAAGCCTGCACCGTTGATGGCGTAGCCCAGAGCTCTGGTGCTGAATTTGAAGTTGGGTGCATGATAGATCTCCCTGCAGCGTTCTGCGGCTTCGTCGATATCGATCTCGCCGGAAACAAAGGCACGGGACATATCGTTTACCGCACAGATCTTTTCAAAGTTTACTGCGCGGCTCTTTACACCTCTGGTCATGGAGAGGGGGCCTTTGTCCTCTCTAGGCAGGGTCACGATAAGGAGTGTACACATAGCCAGTGCTTCTACCTTTTCTCTGCCTGTGGTATTCAGGATACGCAGCATGGTATCCTGCACACGGAAGGTTTCCGCCCCGGAAGCCAGCATCAGCTCCCCTGCGTCCAGCGCAAGGTTGATCAATTTGGTATCGTAATCCATTCGGATTTCCTTCTTTCTGATATATAAAGAACATTATTTTTACGTCAGTCAACTATATTGTATTCGATTTTGCAGAAAAGTAAAGGGAAAATCCTTCGTTTGCGAACTATTTTTCTGAAAATATTTTTTCGGCGGGGAAAACTTCCGAAAACCTTAAGAAATAAAGGGTTTACAACCTCTTTTTTTATGATATAATCGGATTATAACTGAATATTTTTCAGAAGCTGGGGGTGCTGCCAAGAGCAGCTGAGAGGAATTGTATCGTTCCAACCCTTTGAACTTGATGTGGTTAGTACCAACGGAGGGAAGCGAAATTACGAAAGCAAACAGAGCCTTTCCCAAAAGTGGGAAAGGTTTTTTTAATGCCTTTCGCTTTTCCTTTCAGAAGAAAGGATGATGTTATGACATTGACAGACAGATTGTATGAAGCGGCAAAGCCCATCTGGGGTGGCTATCTTTCCCAGCCCTTTGTAAAGGAACTGGGAGAAGGCACACTCAGTATGGACAGGTTCCGGTTTTACATGATCCAGGATTATCGCTATCTGCTGCAGTATGCCAAGGTGTTTGCCTTGGGTATTGTAAAGGCGGAAGAGGAAGAACTGCAGCGTTTGTTTGCCGGTATGGTGCATGATACGCTGGATGGGGAAATGTAGGTACATAAGGCATATATGGCAAGGCTGGGCATCACCGAGGAGGAAGTGGCAAATACAAAAACTTCCCTGACGAACCAGTCCTATACCTCCTATATGCTGGATGAGGCCCATAAGGGC
>JAFRZQ010000232.1 GCA_017442465.1 Anaerotignum sp.
GCCTCATCAGACTGGCGGATACGGATGGTGGGCGAAAAGGAAATATACGCCTGAGAGATCTGTTTATAAGGATATACCGTAATATCAAAAGGGATGTGTTTTGTCAAAAATTTACGTTCGATTTCCATGCCCTGTCACCTCATTCTTCCGCATAAAAAATATGGTATGCTTCATCCTCCATGAAAACCATGATCCAGCCATCGCCAAAATCATAGGTATATGGATTTCCCACACAGCCGAAATTAGATGTACCATTCTCCACGGGCACAACGCCTGCTTCTACCGTATCCTGAATATAGCCTTCCACTGCATCCGCATCCCCCATAGGGCCTGTTTCCTCTGTACCATAATACAAGGTATCATTCACTTTTAGGATCTTCTCATTTTCATCTGCAGTCAAAGTTTCTTTTTCTGCCATACAGCCAGCTAACCCCATAAGTAACAAGATAACACTCAAAAGCAATGTTCCTTTTTTCATCTTGCATCACTCCTTTTTTCATATTATATCACAGCCTTTCCATCCTCGGTTGAAAAACAGATGATTTTCCTGTAAAATAAAAATATTAGGACAAAATAAGAATATCAGGAGGGATCCCCTATGAAAAAAGTATATGTATTTCTGGCAGAAGGCTTTGAAGAAATGGAAGCAGTGACACCCGTTGACCTGCTGCGCCGTGTGCAGGAAGGCGTTGTAGATGTCAAACTGGTTTCCGTTACAGGCGACAAAGCCGTAACAGGTGCTCATGGCATCACATACATGGCTGACCTGCTATTTGAAGAAATCGAAGACGATGCAGATATGCTGGTACTGCCCGGCGGTATGCCCGGCACAACAAATCTGCTGGCTCATGAAGGTCTGGCAGAACTTCTGATCAAACAGTACAATGACCGCAAATGGGTAGCAGCGATCTGTGCCGCACCTATGGTTCTGGGTGCCCTGGGCATCGTGATGGGCAGATGGGCAACCATTTACCCCGGTATGGAAGAATATCTGGTAGGCGCAGATATCTCCGATGAAGAAGTTTGTGTCAACGGCAATGTGATCACATCCAAAGCCCCCGGCACAGCCATTCCTTTCGCTCTGAAGCTGATCGAAGTTCTGGTCAGCGAATCCTACGCAGAACACATCAAAAAGGAAATCGTGTTTCAGCAAGGCTGATTTTTGAAAACACCTCCGGCAGCATTTTATCGGTAAACGTTTTCCGGCCCAATTCCCCAGCAGCCCTTCGCACAGGCTCTATGGGCAGGTCAAAAATATAGGCAATGACCTCGGCTGTGTATGCCTCCGGCAGATACAGTTCTGTTGCCCTGCGGAACATACCGCACAGGGGTGAATTGCCCCGTTTCATCAGCTGAAAGAAAATCCCCCTTGTAATGAAGGATATCTTTTCTTCCTGCAGCATCTGCTGCCATTCCAAAGGCGGTATCTCCAGAAGTTCTCCTATGATATCCGCATCGTAAGGCGGTTCTTCTGACTTGAGAAAAATATCGATAGCCGCGATCTGCGGCTGTATTTCCTGTTCGTAATAATCCAGAAAAGTAAGCATATGTATCCTCCCCTTTCAGTCTTATTGTAACAATCATAAAACAACACTGACTAGCGGGAATGGATGGAAAAGAGGCGCATCATGAATGCCATTCAGAAATATTTCAAATACAGACAAAGCCTGATCGACCAGTATACCAAGGGCGATATGACCAAACGGGAATATCTCCGGAAGAATTACGAAGCTGTAGTTTACGGCGACATCGGACCCTTCCGCAATATGGATACGGTAGAAAAAGCTCTGTTCAACTACCAGTATTACAACGCGCTGGCCAAGGAAAACAAGACCATCAGCACCAGCCGCGACATGGATTATGAACTGAAGCAGGATTATATCGAAAAAAGCAACTATTACTACAGCAAAAAAGACAGGGCCACCCTGACTGCTCTCCGGATGCTGGATTACAGGGGCGTAGAAGCCTATTTCGTAAAGGTACGCAGTAAATTCCTGAAAGGAAAGCTGTTCGAAATCGTCATCGCGGAGGAGGATATCATCCTCCATTCCACCAGTCCCCTCATTCTGAAGTGCCTGAGGGAAGAAGGCGTATTCCATGAAGAAAGCCGGAAATCCGTCATTGATGACTATGTGAATCACCGATATTAAAAAAGTTAACAGCATAAACCGCAAACTTTGTCTACAGTCTAAAGGCACCCCTTCCGGGGTGCCTTTTTCATCAGTCCAGATCATGCCATATCCCATATGTCGCCTATATGGAACACAGACGGGGGCGGAAAAGGAGTTCCCCCTGCATGATCTAGCTTTATGCAAATTTAGCCAACGATCGTCACGGTCTGGTTCACACCATCCCAAGTAACAGTCGCCCCCAGATTTTCTGCAAC
>JAFRZQ010000233.1 GCA_017442465.1 Anaerotignum sp.
AGTTGGCGGAGGGGATACTGGAACTGATTTCGGACGGCTACCTGGCAGCCAACAGCAAACTGCCGCCGATCCGCAAATTGTCTGTGCATTTTGGCGTAAATACAGTGACCATCGTAAACGCCTATAAATATCTGGAGCAGAAGCAGATGGTCTATTCTCGTGTGGGCAGCGGCACCTTTGTTTCCCCTCTGCCGGTGGAGCATATCCCTGAGCCGGTGGCGAACCGCAATATCCGTTCCTTTGGCAGCGAGATCTCTGTGGAAAATGCCATTAATTTTTCCGGCACATCCCTGCCCCATGAAATGTTCCCCGTGGATGCCTTCAAAAAGGCCTTTGATGAGGTTCTGGAACGGGAGAAGGGCGGCGCTTTCAGCTATATGGACGGCATGGGCTATGAACCCCTCAGAGAACAGCTTTGCAGCTACCTGGAAAGCTATGGCATCAAGACTTCTGTGGAGAATGTACAGGTGCTTTCCGGTGCTCAGCAGGGCATTGATATCATTTCCAAAGTAATGGTGCATTATGGCGATGTGGTTTTTGTGGAAAAACCTACGTTTTACGGCGCGGCAGGGGCTTTCCTTTCCCGCGGGGCAAAACTGGTGGAGGTGCCGCTGGAAAGTGATGGCATGGATATGACCATTCTGGAGGATTATCTAAAACTGTATCAGCCGAAATTTATTTATATGATGGCCTATTTTCAGGCACCGACGGGTATTTCCTATTCTATGGAGAAAAAGAGGAAACTGCTGGAACTGGCGGAAAAATACGATACATATATTATCGAAGAGGATAACTTCTGCGATTTCCATTACGGCAAGGAGGATATCGTGCCCTTAAAGGCACTGGATTATAAGAACCGCGTCATTTATATCAAGAGTTTTTCTAAAATCCTGATGCCTGGTCTTCGTATCGGGCTGGCAGTTCTGCCGAAAAAGATCCATCAGGCGGTAATGGAGGCAAAATATACCATGGATATTTCTACCTCCGGGTTCATCCAGAGGGCACTGGAATATTACCTCAGAGAAAACGGCTGGGAGGAACATGCGGCGGCCATGCGGAGATATGGCAGCGGAAAATACCGAAAGACCCTTTCCTGTGCCAGAAAATATCTCGGGGCAGCGAAGTATGGTTTGCCCAATGGCGGCGTCAGTCTGTGGATCGAACTGCCGGAGGGCATTGGTGCGGAAGCCTTCTGCAGCCGTATGCTGGAAAAGAATGTGATCCTGACTCCCGGTAGTCAGTTTGACATCAGTGGTGAGGATGACAGCCATGTTCGAATCAGCTTTGGCAACCTCAGTGATGATAAAATAGAGGTGGGGCTGAAGCGTATGGGCGATACTTTGCGTGAAATGCTGAAAAAAGTGGAGATTTCCCAGTAAATTGGGGTGAATCCTCCTTGACAAACGTTTTTCTCGTGTTTATAATCTAATCATTAGTGAAAAGCCATGAAAAGAAGGAGTACACGCTGGCAGGACTTTCAGAGAGAGGCCGTTTGGTGGGAGAGCCTCAGAAACGCAGTGTGGAAGCAGTCTTTTCGGTCTTCGAAAGAAGATACAGCTTTGCAGCGGAAATTAAGTAAGCTGCAACGTATGTCGGCGTTAACGACTTTGAGTGACGGCAGAATTTCTGTCGTAACATGGGTGGTACCACGGTAAATTCGTCCCTGTTCTTCGGAACAGGGATTTTTTATTTATAATGGAAAAACCTAAATCATAATATTTTTCGATAACGGAAAAGCGAATGCTTTTCCCAATCGGGTTCCAAGGGTGTGAGCACCGCCAAGATGAAGGCGGCGGCGAAGCCGTCTTCTGAAGGAAGATGCTTGACAAGATTCCCTTGGTGGGAGTTTGAGGGCAAAGCCCTCAAGAAAAAGGAGGAACATATCATGAAAAATCTTGGTGTAAACGAAATCAGAGAACAATTCCTGAAATTCTTCGAAACAAAAGACCACCTGCGTCTGAAATCCTTCTCTCTGGTGCCCCAGAACGATAACAGCCTGCTGCTGATCAACTCTGGTATGGCGCCCATGAAGGCATACTTCACAGGTCAGGAAATCCCCCCCAGCAAACGTGTAACAACCTGCCAGAAATGTATCCGTACAGGTGATATCGACAACGTTGGTAAAACAGCACGTCACGGCACATTCTTCGAAATGCTGGGCGATTTCTCCTTCGGCGATTATTTCAAAAACGAGATCATCCCCTGGTCCTGGGAATTTGTAACAGAATGGCTGGAAATCCCCGAAGACAGACTGCATGTAACGATCTACGAAGAAGACGATGAATCCGGTCAGATCTGGCACGATAAAGTTGGCCTGCCCTGGGACAGAATCACAAAACTGGGCAAGGCTGATAACTTCTGGGAACACGGCACAGGCCCCTGCGGTCCCTGTACAGAAATCTACTATGACCGTGGCCCCGAATACGGCTGCGGTAGCCCCGACTGTAAAGTAGGCTGTGACTGTGACAGATATATGGAATTCTGGAACCTGGTACTGACACAGTTCAATGCTCACGATGACGGCACATATACAGAACTGCAGTTCAAAAACGTAGATACAGGTATGGGTCTGGAACGTATGGCGACGATCATGCAGGGTGTAGACTCCATCTTCGACGTGGACACTGTTAAATCTATCCGTGATGCAGTCTGTGCAAAAGCTGGCGTAGAATACGGCAAAGGCGGTAAGATTGATGTTTCCGTTCGTATCATCACGGACCACATCCGTTCCGTGACAATGATGACAGCAGACGGCGTTCTGCCTTCCAACGAAGGCCGCGGCTACGTTCTGAGAAGACTGCTGAGAAGAGCGGCACGTCATGGCAAACTGCTGGGCATTCAGGGTGAATTTTTGGCTGAACTGTCCAAATCCGTAATCGAATGCAGCGGCGATGCTTACCCTGAACTGGTAGATAAACAGGAATATATCTTTAAGATCCTGTCTCTGGAAGAAAACTCTTTCTATAAAACAATCGACAACGGTATGGAAATCCTGAAACAGGATATGGAAGAAATGAAAGCAGCTGGTCAGACAGTGATGAGCGGCGAAAAATCCTTCCGTCTGTATGACACATACGGTTTCCCTATCGACCTGACAAAAGAAATTCTGGAAGAAGCAGGCATGAGCGTAGACGAAGATGCATTTGCAGCAGAAATGAAAGCACAGAAAGACCGTGCCCGTTCCGCAAGAGCAAAATCCAACTACATGGGCGCTGCTGAAACAGTATATAACGAACTGTCCGCAGAACTGACAACCGTATTTGCTGGTTACGATGTAGCAGAAGTTTCTGATGCAAAAGTGATCGCTCTGGTAGCAAATGACGAAGTGGCAACAGGCGCACAGGCTGGCGACAGCGTGGCGGTATTCCTGGACAAAACACCTTTCTACGCTGAAAGCGGCGGTCAGGTGGGTGACCACGGTACTATTAAGACAGCAAACGGTCTGGTAGAGATCACAGACTGCGTGAAAGTTGTCGGCGGCAAGACAGCACACATGGGTAAAGTGGTAGAAGGTACCATCATGGCGGATGATGTTGTAACAGCATCCATCGATATGAAACACAGAATGGCTTCCTCCAGAAACCACTCTGCAA
>JAFRZQ010000234.1 GCA_017442465.1 Anaerotignum sp.
CGTTTGTTATTCAGTGCATGGTCTGTGATTGGACAAATACGACCTGCTGTTGCCAGTTTGATGGTCATCTGCCCCTGATGGATAGCGCCATTGGCATAGACTTCCATGACCGTATCCGTAGAGCCTGCGATCACTTTTGTATTGGGAGAAAGGTCCGTTTCCTTACAAGCCTGTTCGCAGATTGGACTCAGAATAGTCTGAGGATCAACGATCTTAGGCAGCATATCCTTCGTAATGCCTGCCATCGCACAGAGTTCATCACTCCAACAGTTATTGGGCACATCCATGAACATGGAGCCCATGGCTTCTACGTTGTCTGTCACGAAATCGCCAGTCAGACGATAACGCACATAGTCCTTCACAAACATGATTTTGTGAATCTTATCGAAGTTTTCCTTTTCATGTTCTTTCAGCCACATCAGATGAGGAAGGGTCCACATTTCGTTGGGTATATTATGGGAGAAGGTATAGATTTTATCTTCGTAATGCTCTTTCAGGAAAGCGACTTCCTTCTGACTGCGGGAATCTGTCCAGTAGATAGAATCCCGGATGACCTGATCTTCCTCATCCAACAGGACTGCTGTATGGGTCGCTGCATCCAGACAGATTGCAACGACATCTTCAGGATCTACCATGCCTTTCTGCATGACAGCCCTTACATTTGCCACAAAAGCCTGATAGGAATCCTCCGGTTTCTGTTCCGCCCAACCGTTATTGGGATAAAATGTAGGGTATTCTTTTGTCGCTGTTGCTACAATAAAGCCGTCTTCTCTCAGCAATGTTGCCTTGGAAGAACCGCCGCCAAAATCTACACCAATCAAATATTTCATGAGCATTCCTCTCCTGCCTTTATTCCATCAAAATTCTTATTTTTATCTTACAAGTTATATAGGATCTTTGCAAAGACCTTTTCAGTCCTTTGCATCATTCATCTTTTTCTGAAATCCTGCTTATCCTTAAAAGTCAAAGGAATGATAGCCAGAATAATTTGTTCTGAAGCCATGAGCCACACCCAGAACGTTATTTTCTGCATCGGCTGCGGTCTTCATTGTAAACATATCGATATATTCCTTTGTGGACAGTTTATGTTTCATCATGTAGTCCACCATCACTTCACAGTCTGCATTTGCGTGAAGTTTTTCTTCTGTGGAACCCAGGAAGATCGTTGCATCACTGTTTCTCAGGGATCTCAGACCATTTTCATCTCTGCCCTGCAGTACATAGTAAGTATCACCGGCAAGATTTGCTGTTGCAAGATCATAATTCAGGCCATCTCTCTGATACAGTGCGATACAGTTCAGGATACCGGAGCTGTTAATCTTCTTATTTACGTTGAAAATTACAACCAGTTTCAGGGAATCAAATACTGTACAGAATTCATAGTCACCTGTGGAATCCATGAAACCTGCAATAGGACCACAGCCGTACTGTGTACCAAGTACATTCGTAATTGCTGCTGCTTTACCAGGGCCATTTGTCTGTGCATACAGAGGGATATTGCCCTTTGTCCAGCCTTTACCATCTGTAAACCATGCTCTGCCTGTTTCATAGTCATACTGGTTCTGAATGATGCCGTTGCTGTCTGTCTTCAATGTATAAGCCAGAACGC
>JAFRZQ010000235.1 GCA_017442465.1 Anaerotignum sp.
ACTGGATGCCCAGGTTTTCTGGGACGAACCCAGCCAGAGCGTAACGGCACTGAAGGGAAATGATGTATTTCTGCTGCACATCGGCAAGGCAGAATTGTATAAAAACGGTGCAGTGGTTTATACCATGGCTGTTCCCGCCCAGATCGTCAATGACCGCACGCTGGTGCCTTTGCGGGCAGTATCAGAAAGCCTTGGCTGCGAAGTGGCCTGGGATGGTATGGATTATGTGATCGATATTTTCGCAGCAGGCAGTGCGGATGCGCCCTCTTATATCGGACAGGATACGCCCATGAAAGGTGGTTTTTCTGCGAAAGTCAAGGCGCCGGATGGCACTGTGGTGCTGAATGCGGAGCTGAAGTGTGACGAAGTGACCAGCGGAAAGGCAGCCACCATCAATGGCAGTATGGCAAATGAAACCTTTGGACAGGGGCAGGCCTTCCTGCAGACCTATGCAGATAAAGCCCTTGCGGAATATGCGGCGAAGCCCGCCGGCTTCCGTCCCTATTATTATATGGGCACCTACCATCTGACCAGAGAGCAGGATGGCTATACATCCTTCCTGGCATCGGTGACATCCTATGCGGGGGAAGAAGAGACAGTAACTTATTTTTCCCATACCTATGATCTTGCCACAGGGCGGGAAGTGGATCTGGATGATCTGGTTTCCGACAGCCGGAACGATCTGGAATATCTCTGGGAAGTTTCTTTTGGCGCCCTGATCGATGCGGATCCCGGTGCATTCTATGCCAATGCAAAGTCCAGGCTGTTAAAATACATGGACGAAGTATACTTTTATCTGACAGGAGATGGGATCACCTTCTATCTGTCTCCTGATACCATTGCGCCTCCGGAAACGGGCACGGTATCTTTTGCAATTACATACGATTTCTGATGTAAAACCGACCTCCTTTGGGAAAGATAACCCAAAGGAGGTTTTTTCATGTGCACAGCTGTATGGTTTCAAAACCGTTATTTTGGCAGAAATCTGGATTATGACCGTTCTTTCGGGGAGCAGGTGGTCATCACGCCCCGAAATTTTATTTTCCCGAGGGGGAATGCGACAGGACATCTGTATGGTATGATCGGCATGGCCCATGTTGCCGAGGGGTACCCCCTGTATTATGACGCTATGAATGAAAAGGGGCTGGCTATGGCAGGGCTGCTGTTTGACGGAAATGCGGTCTACCATTCACCTGTAAATGGGAAAGAGAATATCCCCTCCTGGGCATTGATCCCCCGGGTGCTGGGGCGGTGCAGTTCTGGGGAGGAAGCCTTGCTTCTGCTGCAGCGGGTCTGTATCACCAGTGAACCTTTCGGCGAAAACCTGCCGCCCAGCCCTCTCCACTGGATGATTGCTGACAGAGAACGGGCGCTGGTGGTGGAAAGCACGAAAGAAGGAATACAGATCTACGAAAATCCTGCGGGAGTTTTGACGAATAATCCACCCTTTCCATTCCATCGGGAAAACCTGCGTCAGTATCTGAACCTGACGGCGGAAGAGCCGCTGAACCGATTTTCCAAAGCACTGGAACTGCGGGCCTTCAGCCGCGGCATGGGGGCCATGGGGCTGCCGGGGGATGTTTCGTCCCCTTCCCGTTTTGTGCGGGCGGCCTTTCTGAAAAGCAATGCACTTCCCGGGGAAACGGAAGGGGGAAATATCAGCCAGTTCTTTCATATTCTGGGCGGGGTGGAACAGATCGAGGGCTGTGTGCGGCTGGAGGACGGGCGGATGGAGAAGACCATCTATTCCTCCTGCTGTGATCTGGAAGAGGGCAGGTATTTTTACCGTACCTATGAAGAGCTTACGCTCCAAAGCAGATCTTTTGACGAAATAGACCTGAATGGCAGTGAACTGAGCGCAAAGCCGCTCAAACAAAAAAGCGTGTAAAATACACGCTTTTTTTGTTTTATAGGGATCAGAAGCAATAAACATCTTCGCCCAGATCCATGTCCATATCTGTATTAAGGATATCATTTTCCATCATTTCCAGTTCTTCATCGCTGGCTTTTTCTGCTTCCTTACGGTTTTCCATAAAGGATGCGATGCTTTCAAAGCCTTCGTGGATTTTATCGATGCCACTCTGCAGCAGAGGGGAAATACGTACAGATGCTTTCTGGGGCAGGTCGGCTGCGGCTGCAAACAGGCCTGCTGCCAGGAAGATGGATGCAAGAATGGCCACGAAGCTATGGATGCCCAGTTCCAGCAGGAAGAGTTCAAAGCAGATCATTGCAGTCAGGATGGCGAGAGTCAGGATCGCTTCTGCTGCACTTTCTGTGATCTGGCCCAGTTTTACTGCGTTAGCTGCTTTCTGCATATATACGTAGCTGGATGCCCAGACAGCGGCTTCTTCAGGGGAAGTTTCGCCTTCCTGCTCCAGATACAGATACATGGCAGCGGCACATTTCAGCTGCAGGTGTTCTTTTGCTGTGATCGCGGCGTTTGGAGCAAAGGCTTCATATTTTGCCAGTCTTTTTGCCATGCGGCGAATTGCTTTGGGAGAAAGCTCCATTTTTTTCACTCTTTTCAGCAGCTGATCCCGCAGCTGCAGTTCCTGAGCGACATCATTTCCCAGAGGGTTCACTTCTCTGGCTCTTTCATACAGGGTGTATACGCTGACGCCGCGTTCCAGTTCGGCGATCAGGTCATCGTCACAAAAAGCATCCAGATTGAATGTGATGCGGTCCATGATGGCGATGCGTTCTGCCAGGGGTTTTTCTTCGATGGCTTTGAACAGGGGAGCCATGGCGGAAGCGATGTCATCCTGCACTTCTACATAGCGTGCGTCAAAGGCATTGACGTTGGTGAGGATTTTTTCTGCTGCATCCAGAGCTTCTTCACTGCGCAGGTTGTGGTCTGCGGCGATCTTTGCCAGGCCGGCCTCAATGTTTTCGCTGTTTCTGATGATTTCCATGAATGTATAAATACTTTCGTTATGATTCAGTTTTGTCATAGTGGACACCTCCGTGTTGGTTTCGTTTTTGTTTTTCTGATATCAGAATATCTTAGCGGGGAGAAAAAATCATGCCCCCCGTCTGAAAATTTTCCGTTATTTTTATCTTTTCATTTTATGCAGTTTCTTTGGAAGAACGGGAGCGGGTCCGTCTGTGCATAAGAAGGGAGAGGATCCCGCGGCTCAGTCGTTCCTTCCTCTGGTCTAACTCCTGATACAGCAGAAGGCCGGAGATGATGCTTAATGTTTCTGCCAGAAACAGGGGCAGATCATAGTACTCCAGGAAAACTTCTGTAAGGAAGAGGGTAATCAGGATGCCGAAAATGAGGATGGCTGCGGATATACCTTTTTCAATGGGCTGCAGAGGATAGAGTTCCAGCTGGGTATTTTGGACTGCCCGGGAAACGGCTTCGGCGGAAGACATACCGCAGAGGCACAGATGCAGGGCGGTTGCGGCACGCAGCAGGAAGGCATCCATGGCCATAGCCAGAATATTGCTGATGTAAAATTCTCCTTCAGACAGCTGTTTTGTCAGATATTTTGTGGAAACAGGAGAAAGATTCAGCTGTGTGATGCCCGTGAGCAGGTGGTCTCTCTGCAGGATCTCCTCGGCAAGGCTGTCTTCGTGATCCTCTTCGAAAATTTTCTCATAAAGATCGGAGAAGGAAGGAGCTTCTTCAAAAGCGCACAGCAGCCCTTCATCGGAAAAAACCTCCATGGCAAAATTCATGCGGCGCAGGATGCCCACCCGGATCTCCGCGTCTCTGGGCAGCAGTTCCTGCAGATAGAAGGTGTTCAGGGCGTTGCAGACGGCGGGGTCAGGTGCTTTTACGGGCATTTTGTATGAGGAAAGATGAGATATGATCTCATCTGCCAGGGCATGGCTTTCTCCTGCGGGCTGGTGATACCGGGTCTCGGCGATCAAAGCCAGGCCTTCCCGGGTCGTCTCACAATTTTTCATCAGTTCCAGGTTTTTCTGCATATTTACGGCGCTGATTTTATTTTTTTCAGTCATATATATCCCTCCTGTATTTGGTCAGATGCGTTAATGATCCTTTGTTAGGGACAGCATATCCGAAGGGAAAAAGAGAAAACAGGACGTCTGATGAAAAAAAGCAGTGACCGATTTTTTTCATCCCGGGAATTGCAGAGAGGTCTTTTTCGTGGAATAATAAGGATAAGAACAGAAACCGTATCGAGAGGAGGATGCGATATGACAGATAAACAGAAAACGATTTTTCATGAAGATAATATAAAAAATATCCGTGACGGCGTTTTGGCAAACGGGAAAAGGAACATCCGCAATACGATGAAAGAAAGACTGGAGAAATCCGGTTATCATTACTGCGCTGCGGATGTGTCGCGAAGGATCGATGTCTTTGTGATCTACTATGAACAAATGGCGGAGGCACTGATCGATGAACCCGCCCTTGCCATGGAGGAATACTTCGAAAAACTGAAGGAAAAGAGCGGGGAAAAACGCCTGCGTATCCTGCAGGAGATCGATTTTGGTCTGCAGATTTTTTCGGATGATTTCTATATCTGGCAGGTGAGAGAGGAAGAAACGGTAAAAAGCCTTTATAAAAAATATGCACGTAGTGTGGAAGGCCGTTCCGCTGAGGAACTGGAAAGAGAGATCTGCAAAAAAGTGGAGCGGATGAGACTGTCTCCGAAAGCCCTGAGCCGCCTGGAAAAAGCATTGACAAAAGGAAAATCCCCTGTTCTTACGGCGGCGGCCATCGGCAGGGAAAGCCATGACATCAAATGCATGGCAGCCCTGGAGCTGTTTCTGGAATCCGACGGCCAGATGGATGCTGTGGAAGCGGCCTATATTGCCTGCAATGCCATGCAGATGCAGGCGGTGGCCGATGCTGTCCATCGGGGCGTGATCGTGGAAAAAGCGGCAACAGCACTGATCATTGCTTCGGTGATCGCGGCGATCCTTATTATCGCTTATTATTTCCCTCCTATGCTGGAACTGTACCATGCTATTGGCGAACTGGCACTGCCCAGTGCTACCAATGTGCTGGCCCAGACCCTGGAGGCCAATGCGGCAGCCATGAGAATGAAAATGATGATCGGGGTCGGCGGCCTGGCGGTCGGTATCGAGCTGCTGAGAAAGCTGCCGAACTGGATGACCGGCCCCCATTACCATTCTGTGGTTTCCGTGGATATGGATGGCGTGCGGGATGGTTTCCGTCAGATGATGGAATGGGAAGAACAGGTGCTGAGAGAAAAGGCTGCCGCAAAAAAAGAACTGCAGCAGGAAGAAAGTCAGCTGCAGGATGGAATGGTATGGCAGGATGAAGAACTGCAGCTGGGATAAAAGAGAAGAAATGAAAAAATGGAACCTATATAAAAGGTTCCATTTTTATATGTCGTTATTCCAGAGTGAGATGTTCTTTTTCTGTTGTAAATGTATCTTCTTCTGTTTCATCGATGAGATCGAAAGAGGTATTTTCCTCCGCGATCTCACTTTGCTGATATTCTTCCACGGGGATCACATAGGGTTCCAGTAATTTTACCCGGGAAAGATGCAGATCCTCTTCTTCTGCCAGCTCCTGAAGGATCTCCTCTGTCTGGGGAACGGTATGCTTCAGGGATGCCATGGCTTTGCGGAGAACATCGGTGAGGATCAAAACGCTTCCGCTGAACAGGCTGGTGAAAACACCGCTGAGGATGCCGGCTGCCAGAAGCAGCAGGAGAGATGTTTTCTTCGCGGCTTTTCTGCGGTCATTGGCTTCGGCTCCGTCGATATATTCCTTCTGCAGGACAAGGGCGGTCTGCTGATCGGCCATTTCCTGACAAACGCAGGTCACGATCTGTTTCAGGGTCACTTCCCGGGGGCAGCCCTCCAGTTCGCCTTTTTTTGCCATGCAGTAAAGGATCATGGCGGTCAGGGCGGTGGAAAGTTCCTTGCTGACACGGCCTGTCAGGTAAAAGTAAAGCTGGCCGTGGTCAGAAAGCTGTCCTTCCTCCTGCAGCTGCAGCAGGGAAAGGGTCTCTTTCATCAGTCGTTCGCGGACTTCTTCGGAAGGTTCGCCTGTCATCTCGCCGGGGGCATCGGTTCCGGCAAGGCTGCAAAGACCTTCGGAAAAATCGTGCAGGATCTGGCATTGTTTTTCTGCGGGAAGCCCCTGCAGCAGATGCTCCAGAATGATGCGGCTGCCGTGGGCCGGTTCTTCCAGCTGCAGTTCATAGCAGGCCTGAAAAATTGCCATCTGGGTCAGCAGTTCTTCTGCCGCAAGTCTGCCCTGCAGGACAGAGCCGGTCCCCATCAGTTCCTGAAAGGCCTTGCTCAGTACATCTTTTGCGGACATATCCGGGGTGCAGCGGGCCAGCAGGTCTTCTGCGTATGTGGTGATGTAGTCTGTTTCGGCTTTGGGGATGTGTATCATTTTTTATCACCTGCCATTTCTTGCCTGTTTTTCCACATATTCTGCAGCATCAGGAATACGCTGCAGGATGGCGTTGTAAAGGGCGTTGTCATAATCCCAGGGGCTGCTGCAGCCGTTGGGGTCTTCATATTTATATACACCGTCTGTGGAGATATAGTTTTCTTTTCTGAACAGCACCTGATCTTTAGCGGCAGCGGGCACAAAATTGCCCCGCAGCAGACGGACATAACATTCAGCGATCTTATCCAGCCCACTGGAGCTGCCGCCCTGAGTGCAGACGAAGGGAGACTGGATAGCCTCTCTTACCAGACTGATCCAGTCGCTGGCGGAAAGGGGGTGAGCCGTCTGTGCATCTGTCATCAGGTCCAGGGCTGTATTTACGATCAGGCAGATATCGGCACCGGAAACAAATTTGACGCCGACAGGGTTTCTTACATCTTTTTTTCCATTTGGATCATTGGGCAGTGTCTCTGTAAAGAGTGCCATGACCTGATCCATACAGGAATCGCTGAAACAGCCGATCTTTTCGTTGCTGTCAAACAGCTGGCGGACAGGCTCGCCATAATCCAGGGCGGTTTTTTCCTGCAGTCTTTCTGCCCGGTGCATGTGTTCCCGGAAAATGGCCTTGCATTCTTCATGGGTAGGCATGAAAACGGAGAATCTGGCGTCGTATCTGCCATTTCTGAAAAATTCATCCGGGAGATCGCCGATATTGTTGGCGGTGGCGAAAATGAAGGCGCCGGATTTGTTTTCCTGCATCCATGTCAGGAGGCGGCCAAACATACGCTTGAAGGTGCCGCCGTCGCTGCTGCCGCTGGATGCGGCGCCGCTGAAGCCCTTGTCCAGTTCATCGATCCAGAGGATACAGGGGCTCATGGCTTCGGCCTGTTTCAATGCTTCTCTCATGTATTTTTCCGATTCGCCCACCTTGCTTGCCATCAGGCGGTCTACTTCCAGTTTCAGCATAGGCAGTTTATATTCCCAGATGCGGTGCAGGATCTTTGCAGCCTCGGACTTGCCGCAGCCGGGCACACCTACCAGCAGGATGCCCTTCGGGGGAGGGGTGCCTTTTTTGCTGGCGGATAAGTAAGGATACAGGATTTTATCCTTGATAGTCTCTTCCACATATTTTCGGAAGGAGCCCATGCCGCCCAGCTGATTTTCCTGTGCGGCAGGTTCGGATGGATTCTGCTTTTTCTTTTCCGGTTCTTTTACCAGTTCCAGCATATCGCCGCTTTTCAGCAGAGCCTGTTCCTTGATCTCCATGATCCTTTTTTTGCGTTCGTCCTTATCATGAAGGACGGGCTTGCCGTTCACATGGTCTGTCCACAGAAGCTTCCGCAGGGTGCGGCGGGTATCCATCAGGCTGAAGCCTGCCAGTTCTCTTGCAACGGTTTTATAGTCTTCTTCCCATTCAAATGCAAAGGAAGGGCCGCATGCCTCGGTCATTTCTTTGACAATGGATGCGATCTCATCCTGATCGGGATATTCCACGGGAACGATTTCCGTATACTGCATCAGTTCCGCGGGCATCAGTTTGGAGTCGCCGTAAAGGAATACGCAGGAATTGCGCAGGGGCGCATTTTCATCGGGGCAAAGCAGATAATGCTTCACATAATAACGCAGAACGGCCACCATACTGTTTTCCTGTTCCGATGTCTGCTTCCAGGAACCCTGAGTCATGTGCAGGGTAAAGACGGAAGCGGGCATTGCCTTTTGCGGCTGCAGGCTGTTGTTCAGGGAATGGCCTTCCTTTGTCAGCCGCACCAGTTCCGCGGGGGTGTCGTACAGGTTTATACAGTTTCGTATATCTATTTTTCCTCCGTTTTCATCTTCGGTGATGGCGTCGATAAATTCATAATAGAGGCCGTGTTTCCTGCCGTGGGGGCTGGGTTTTCTGATCAGATCCGCCAGGTCACACTGCAGTGCCAGTTCCCGCACCAGTTCCTGTTCTTCTGTATCGATAAAGATCAGCGGCTGCTTTGCCTGAAAGGCG
>JAFRZQ010000236.1 GCA_017442465.1 Anaerotignum sp.
GCGGCGGATATGCCTATCCGGAAAAAAACGTTCCGTAAGGATAAAGCCATTGCCTTAGTAAAAAAACAGGGGATGCAGGATAAGGCAGAACTGTTCCGTTTCCGCCGTGCATCCAATGTCAATCTGTATGAACTGGATGGATTTTATGATTACTTCTATGGGTATATGCCGCCTACAGCGGGGGCACTGCCTTTATTCGGGTTGGCTGCCCATGAAAATGGATTTTTGCTGCGATTCCCTGATCCGGAAAATCCTGTGGAACTTCTGCCTTTGCAGCTGCCGGAAAAAATCAGCAGCGTATTTATGGAACAGATGCGCTGGAGCCAGCTGATGGGAGTTTCCAATGTGGCAGAGTTGAATGATGCTATTGTAAAAGGAAAATACGGCGATCTGGTGCGTATCAACGAAGCTCTCCATGAAAAGAAGATCGCAGAAATTGCAGATCAGATCTATCAGAAACTGGATACGGTGCGCGTGGTGCTGATCGCAGGGCCTTCCTCCTCCGGCAAAACTTCCTTTGCCAACAGGCTGAGCATCCAGCTAAAGGCCCTGGGCGTGAAGCCGCATAAGGTTTCTCTGGATGACTACTTCCTGAACAGGGATGATACGCCCCTGGATGAAAACGGCAAGAAAAACTTTGAAGTGATTGAAGCACTGGATCTGCCCCTTCTGAACAGTGATCTGAAAAAGATCATTGCAGGGGAGAAGGTAGAACTGCCTTACTATAATTTCCTGACAGGCAAGAGGGAATACAACGGTGACTTTGTACAGCTGGGCGAAGGGGAGGTTCTGGTCATGGAAGGCATCCATGGGCTGAATGACCGCCTGACAGCGGAAATTCCTGCGGAATGCAAATTCAAGATATTCATCAGTGCAATCACACAGCTGAATATCGATGACCATAACCGTATTTCTACATCTGACAGCCGAATGATTCGCCGTATGGTGCGGGATAATCAGTTCCGCGGCAGAGATGCCAGAAAGACCATCGAAACCTGGAACGAAGTGACCCAGGGCGAAGAAGATAATATCTTCCCCTTCCAGGAAAATGCCGATGCGGTGTTCAATTCTGCGACATTGTATGAACTGAGTGTACTGAAGCAGTATGCAGAGCCTCTGCTCTTTGCCATTGATTCTTCCATGCCGGAATATGTGACAGCGAAGCGTCTGATCAAATTCCTGGGTTATTTTCTGGCACAGCCCGGTCTGGAGATCCCCAATAATTCCTTAATCAAGGAATTTGTGGGCGGCAGTTGTTTCAAGGTTTGACAAGAAAAGTGAATTGATTTATAATACCTATTTGTGAGTAAGTTGGACAGTCGCGCCTGATAAAGGTGAGGAAAGTCCGGGCTTCGCAGAGCAGGGTGCCGGCTAACGGCCGGTGGAGGCGACTCTAAGGATAGTGCAACAGAAATAGACCGCCAGGCTTGTCCTGGTAAGGATGGAAAGGTGGGGTAAGAGCCCACCGCCGGGGCAGTAATGTCTCGGGTCCCTGTAAACCCCACCCGAAGCAAGGCAAACAGAGATAATGGGGCTGCTCGTTCCGTCTCGAAAAAGTCGCATGATGCCGCTGGCAACAGCGGACCAAGATAGATGGCTGTCTGAAAAACAGAACCCGGCTTACAGGCTTGCTCTCATTTTTAACGAAGAAAACACCTTCCATTCGGAGGGTGTTTTTTGTTTGTATTTATGTTATGATGAAAACAGATTTTTTGAAAGGAGCGATTCGGGTGAAAGTGACATATCTGCACCACAGCGGCTTCTCCGTGGAAACGGAAACAAAAGTCCTGCTGTTTGATTATTATACAGAAGGGGCAAGGAAAGCGTATTTTGACCCTGCAACTTATCCCGAAAAGGATATCTTCGTATTCGTATCCCATGCCCATGAAGACCATTACGACAGACGCATTTTGGATTGGGGGAAATTTCCCAATGTGAAATATGTGCTGCATCTGGGGGTATGCACGGCGGTGGATTTTGCGGGAGAGACGCTTCGGGTAAACGCCCATGAAGAGCATACCTTTGGCGGTATCAGTATCAGAACTTTGCAGTCCAATGACGAAGGCGTGGCGTTTCTGGTAAAAGCCGATGGGAAGACCATTTACCACGCTGGCGATCTGAAC
>JAFRZQ010000237.1 GCA_017442465.1 Anaerotignum sp.
AAGGTGGAACTGCTTCTGGAACAGCCCAAGGGTGATGAAGATAAGGAAGTGCGGGATAAAGCTATGCTGGAACTTCTGTATGCGACAGGCATCCGTGTAACAGAGCTGATTTCTCTGAAAGTAGAAGATATTAACCTGCCTCTGGAATATATCCGCTGCGGCAGTGATGCCAAAAGCCGTATCATCCCTATTGGTGCTCAGGCGAAATTCTCTTTGCGCAGATATCTGGATAAGGTGCGGGAACATATGGTGCTCCGCCCCGATGAAGAGACATTATTTGTAAACTGCAATGGCAAACCTATGACCAGACAGGGCTTCTGGAAGATCATCAAGGCTTATGCAAAAAAGGCAGGCATCGAGGAAGATATCACACCCCATATGCTGCGTCATTCCTTTGCGGCACATTTGATCGAAAATGGTGCGGATCTGCGCTCTGTGCAGGAAATGCTGGGTCATTCTGATATTTCTACTACACAAATCTATACGAAATTGACCAATCAGAAATTGAAAAATGTGTATGCCAAGGCACATCCTCGTGCATAAAATTGATATTACAGCCATCCGTTTGGGTGGCTTTTTCTTTTGGTGACTCTATGGAACGTTTGTTGTAATGGGGAATGAAGGGGAGTATGCTTATGATAAAAGGAGGCGAAAGCCATGGATGTAAAGAAAACAGGAGAACTGCTCAGCCGTTTGCGGAAGGAAAAGGGAATGACACAGAAACAAGCTGCAGAGCAGCTGCGGATCAGCGATCGTACCATTTCCAAATGGGAAAGAGGTGCAGGGTTGCCAGATGTTTCTCTGTGGAGAGGGCTGGCAGAGTTATACGGTGTGGAAATCGAAAAGATACTGGAGGGGGATCTGCAGGAAAAGACCGTGGAAACAGGAAAGATGAGCCAAATGAAGTTTTATCGATGTGGTCATTGTGGAAATATTTTTTGGACAACAGGAAGGGGAGAGATTACCTGCTGTGGCAGAAAACAGGTAGTATTACAGGCGTTGGGGATGGATGAATGGCATGATGTAAATGTAGAAGAAATCGACCGTGAATATTACATTTCTTTCACTCATGAAATGGAAAAGGAACACTTCATCTCCTTTGCGGCATTGGTTTCCTGGGACAGAGTAACAGTGGTGCGTTTATATCCGGAACAGTCTGGAGAAGTACGAATGCCCTTTCAGCAAAAAGGGGAACTGTATATTTACTGCAGCAGACATGGATTGTTCCGAAAAAAGATATAAAAAATGGCAGAACCTGTTAGGTTCTGCCATTTTTGTCATTGAGGCAACTGATCTTTTACCAGATATTTTTCGCCCATCAGGTCATCGTAAGTCAGAAGCTCGTGATGTCTGATCCATTCATTGATGTCTTTTTTGTCGGCACCGGGGGTATACAGTCCATAATAGGGGCTGATAACGGGGCAGGCTTCATACAGGTCCAGCAGGAAATTGATCCTTGTATGTTCCGGTGCACCAATATAGTCGCACATCAGTGCAGTCAGAAGATAAGGGGATACAGAGGTATCTTCTGC
>JAFRZQ010000238.1 GCA_017442465.1 Anaerotignum sp.
CTGTTTGCCACATCCAGCATGCTGCTATTCCCCACTTCGTCAGGATAATAGACAGAAAAAGTACCTTCTCCCTCCCCAACAGCATATCGGGTCGCCAGAAGGACATCCCCGTCTGCTTCCTGTTTACCCGCATCGAAGATATCTGTCAGAGAATAAAAAAAGTTATGGCCGCTTGTTCCTTGCAGCCATAACTCTCCGGTTTGCACAATCGCAGTTATGACCAACAGAACAATGACAAAATTCGTAATTTTGTATACTTTCATTTGATCTCACCGCTTTTTTCTATATTTGGTTATTGGTTTCTTATTTCAGGATCACACTCAGGCCGGGCAGAGCGATCAGTCGCTGCAGCTGTGTTTTTACATTCTGAGATACACGCTTGATCACAACTTCCTGTGTTTCGCCCTCAGCCGTCATGCTGATATAGTTATTTCCCTTTTCCAGAGGCAGAGTCACACTGAACAGGCCCATGGAACCAACCAGAACATCCTCTGTGTATACTTCCGCCATTCCGCCGAAGCGGTTCATTTTGGAAACCGTAAAGGTGATCTCTGTGCCGGGTACAGCTTCACCGTATACCAGGCGGTTGTCCTCAAAGGTACATTCGGTTTCTTCTGCATCCAGTTCCAGTCCGCTGGAAATATGCACACTGCCTTCCGCAGCAAATGCACTGACAGGAGAAAAACAGAATACCATCGCCATTACTATGCCGATCCATTTCTTTCTGTATGCTTTCATGCCTGTCACCTCCTCCGGGAAAATCGTACGCTTTCATCTGTCTTATGATACAGGGGCAGTTTTCCCCTGCATCATAAGTATACCTCATGAAGGTTACAATTATGTTACAGCAGCCTTACAGTTATCTAACATTGTTTTACAAAGGATTCGCGGTTAGAAATCCCTGTAAAATCAATGTTTTCCCACTGTTTTAGTCGTTGTTTTCTTCCCGTTCATATTCGAGGATGGGACGCTCTTTCGGGAACCACATGGTCATGGTCGTTCCCTTGCCATATTCACTTTCTGCCGTCAGTCTGCCGCCATGGGTCTCCATGATCTCTTTGGCAATGGCAAGACCCAGACCGGTGCCGCCCATGGCACGGCTGCGGGCTTTGTCTACCCGATAGAAACGTTCAAAGATACGGGGCAGATCTTCTCTGGAGATGCCCATACCGGTATCCTTCACATTGATCTTGAAGTACTGCTCATCTTCCGTAATGAAGATACGGATAGTCGCCTGTTCCAGACTGTATTTGATGGCATTGGTCACAATATTATTGACTACCTGGCCAACACGGTCTCTGTCGCCGTGCACGACCACCATATGCTCGTAAGGCTCGAAGGAAAGCTGCTGATGCTTCGCCTCTGCATGGATCTTGTTCTGGCGAACGGTCATGCTGAGGAATTCATTCATTTCGATCTCCGTCATATCCAGTCTTACCTGTTTGTTGTCAAATCGGGTCAGCTGCAGCAGATCCCGAACCAGGAAGGCCATACGGTCTGCTTCGCTGTTGATGATCGTCAGGAATTCCTTCGCCAGTTCCTCTTCCTCCATAGCACCGTCCAGCAGTGTTTCTGTATAGCTCTTTACCGTAGTCAGAGGAGTACGCAGTTCGTGGGATACATTCGCCACAAATTCCTTACGCATATCGTCCAGTTTTTTCTGCTCGGTGATATCCTGCAGAACGACTACCAGGCCTTCGATCTCGCCTTTTTTATCATAATAAGGAGAGAAGTTGGCATTGATAAACTGCTTGCCTACCGGGAAGGTAACCGTTTTGGAAGGTTCACTACCCATATCCAGATATACACCGGAGTTGATATCATATGCACGGATGAACTCCGTGAAACTCATTTCCATTTTTTCCACATCCAGCAGATTTTCTGCCGCTGTGTTTGCCAGCATCAGGTTGCCGTCTTTATCGAAGGAGATCACACCATCACTCATGTTGTGGAGCAAAATCTCCAGTCGGTTCTTTTCGCGGGAAATTTCTGACATATTCTTGGCCAGTTCCTCTGCCATGTAGTTGAAACTGGAGGTCAGCTGACCGATCTCATCGGTGCTTCGTACCTTCAGACTCTGGCTCATATCCCCTTCCGCAAGGCTTTTCGCCCCTTTGGTCAGGGCAAGGATCGGCCCTGTCAGCGTCTGGGCAAATACATAACCCATGATGGCTGCCAGAAACAGCGCCATGGCCACGGCAATGATGATGGTCTGGGTCGTTTCATTCAGGCTGGTCTGCATATCACTGGCATCCAGTCTGGTATAAATGATATAGGCAGTTTCACCATCTGCCCCGCCCACCGGCACTGCATAACTCATCCATTCCCGCAGAAGACCAAAGGCATCGGTGCTCTTTTTCTGGGTAGAAAAAGAAGCGGTCCCGTTCATTGCAGAAATGATGGACTGATCCGTATAGAGAGGGTAGGGTCCCTGTGTCACCGTTGTAGAGGCTATGGTATTCCCCTCTGCATCCAGAATATTCCCCTGGATACCCACGGCATTGGTCACCGTACGCAAGAGTTCCTGCTGGAAATCCTCCGGATTGCCGCTTTCAATGACCTGCTCATGGATCTTTTCCGCGTACTGCTCCAGTTCCCCCTGGGATTTATCAATTTCAATATTTCGGAGGCTCAACAGGATGTAAGAACCGCTGACGATCATTACGATCAGCACCAGCCCCAGATACATCACGATCAGCTTCCATTTGATACTACGCATTCGCAAAAGCTTCAACCTCGCTTTTCTCCGCCGTTCTTGTCTTAACAGTCAAAATAATATCCTACGCCTCTTTTGGTCAGGATAAAGTCAGGTTTGCCGGGGGTATCCTCCAGTTTTTCACGGAGGCGACGGATGGTAACATCCACCGTACGCACATCACCGTAATATTCATAGCCCCATACCTTTTCCAGCAGAGTTTCCCTGGAGAATACCTGCCCTTTTCTTTCAGAAAGGAATTTCAACAGTTCAAACTCACGCAAAGTCAGGTCGAGCGGCTTTCCGTCCTTACGCACTTCGTAGCGTTCCGCATTGATGTCCAGTCGGCCGAAATTGCCTTCTGCCACAGGCGCTTCCTCCGCTGCTGCAGGTTCTTCCCTGTAAACAGTCTTTCTCAGGTTCGCCTTCACCCGGGCCATCAGTTCCCGCACGCCAAAGGGCTTTGTCACATAGTCATCGGCCCCCAGTTCCAGGCCAAGAACCTTATCCAGCTCCTCCGCTCTGGCTGTCAGCATGATGATGGGGGTATTCTTCTTTTCTCTGATCTTCTTGCAGGCTTCATAGCCGTCCATTTTCGGCATCATGATATCCAAGAGGATCAGGTCAGGGTTTTCTTCCAGAGCCATTTTCACGCCTTCCTCGCCGTCGCCGGCCTTGATGACCTGATAGCCCTCTTTTTTCAGATTGAATGCAATGATATCTGCAATATTCTTTTCATCGTCTACGATCAGGATCTTTCTGTCCATTCTTCTTCCTCTCCCTTCGGAAAGTTCACCAAAAATATTATTCACAATAGATTTATTATACTAGAAAAAGCCCGAAAAGTAAACCTTTCTATCTTATCAGATGAAACCTGTCAGCGAAATGCATTGCCCCTCTCTCCCAAGCATTCCAGGCAAAAGAAAACTCCTCTTCCGAGGAGTTTTTGCTGCAAAAATTATTTGATCCTTGCTTCCAGTTCCGCTTTCATATCTTCATAACCGGGTTTGCCCAGCAGTGCAAACATATTTTTCTTGTATGCTTCTACACCAGGCTGGTCGAAAGGATTTACATCCAGCAGGTAACCGGAGATACCAACTGCTTTTTCAAAGAAGTAAACCAGCGCACCGAAGTTGTATTCGTCCATCTTATCCATTTCGATGACCATGTTGGGAACGCCGCCGTCCATGTGAGCCAGCATCGTACCTGCAAAAGCCTTGCTGTTTACGAAGTGGATTTCCTTTTCAGCCAGGAAGTTCAGGCCATCGCCGTCCTGTGCATCGAAGGGAACCAGTGCTGCGGATTTGGGTTCTTTTACCCACAGAACGGTTTCGAAGAAGAAACGCAGACCATCCTGAATATACTGACCGATGGAGTGCAAGTCTGTGGAGAAATTTGCTGTTACAGGGAATACACCTTTGTGTTCCTTGCCTTCGCTTTCTGCATACAGCTGTTTGAACCATTCACCAAAGGATGTCAGGTGGGGTTCATAGTTAGCCAGGATTTCTACCGTTTTGCCCTGTTTGTAGAACAGATAGCGCAGCGCTGCATACTGATAGCAGATGTTTGCTTTCAGATCAGGATTCATGTATTCCTTTCTGGCATCCTGCGCACCTTTCATCACTGCATCCAGATCCACGCCTGCAACAGCCATAGGCAGCAGACCTACAGGTGTCAGAACGGAGAAACGGCCGCCAACGTCATCGGGAATGATGAATGTTTCGTAACCTTCCTGATCGCACATTGTTTTCAGGGCACCACGCGCCTTGTCTGTTGTTGCAAAGATTCTCTTTGCTGCTTCTTCCTTGCCGTATTTATCTTCCAGCATTTTCTTGAAAATACGGAAAGCAATGGCAGGTTCTGTTGTTGTACCGGATTTGGAGATCACGTTTACGGAGAAATCTCTGTCGCCCAGAATGGAAATGATATCGTTCAGATATGCGGAGCTGATATTGTTGCCCACAAAGTAGATATCAGGTGTGTCTTTTTTCAGTTCGTTGTAGTAAGGAGTCTTAATAAAATCCAGAGCTGTTCTTGTGCCCAGATAGGAACCACCGATACCGATCACGATCAGCACTTCACTGTTCGCTTTGATTTTTTCAGCCGCTGCTTTGATGCGGTCAAATTCTTCTTTGTCATAGTCTTCGGGCAGATCGACCCAGCCTACGAAGTCATTGCCTTTGCCTGTTTTTTCATGCAGGTCTTTATGGCAGCGTTCTACATCTGCCTGCAGTGCATACACTTCATCCATGTTGATAAAGTCACCCTGTAAAGAAAAAGAAATACCCATGGGAAAACCCTCCTCTTTTTATATGTGCCTTTCGGCTATACCTTCTTTCTTATTCTTTTATATTATCACAGAAAAAACCGTTCTGAAATAATAAATTTCAAAACGGTTTCATTTTTTCTTCTATTTCCTTTTATTTTGTACCTTTTACGATGATTTCAGGGATCGCTTCCTGGATGATCTCCTTGGAAACTTCTTTTTCCTCCGTCACAACGCCGTTGACACGGGTGATCTGGATGGTGCTCTTCTTCTGACCGGCCTTCCCCTGCTGGATGACCTTCTGATAGCTGGAAGGCTTTGTATCATCATACTGGGTCTGGTATACTTTGGGTTCTACTGCAGTTAAAACCTGTGTTTCCACTGTTTTGATGGAAATTTTTGGTTTCTGCACAGGTACATTGATGACCTGGCCCACCTTGATGGTCTTATCCAGCCCCGCGCCGGGATTTACCTCCAGCAGCTTTTCCACTGTCGTATCAAATTCCTGAGCGATCAGATACAGGGCATCGCCGGATTTCACAGTATAGCTCTGGGTCACTTCTGTAGTAGATTTCAGCACCGCAACAGCATCTTCCCGATCCAGAATTTCCGTGGACTCCACAAATTCATTGACGATCTTCACATCTTCCACCCAGCCGATCTCTGCATCCTGTGCCACGCCTTCTTCCGGCAGCAGCTCCGTCTGCAGCTGTGTCAGCACAGCATTGGCCTGTTCCTGATTCGCCAGAACAACCGCTCTGCCGCCATCCACAGTGATCACCGCTGCGTCCACTTTATATGTCACCATACTACGCATCTTAGGCAGCAGATGTTCCATAGTACAGACATCTTTTTCGTTTCTGGAGCCGATATGAACACCTTCTACTTTGATCTCTTCGTTGATCTGCACCTTGGAGCCGACAATGCTTTCCAGCTGCCCCTCCAGGGTTTCAGTCAAATATTCTGCCGTTACATCCGAACCTTTCAGGATACCCACCTGTTCTTCGTTGATGAAAACAGCGGAGCCATTTTTACGAACAAACAGAAATACGATAAACAGTACCACAAGGATACCGATGAGATACAGCATATTGCGGTTCAGCTTTCTGCCGCCCTTTCTCACACGCCTTCTCTGTGGGTCGTTCTGTTTTTCTTTGCGGCTTTGGCGATTGCCGCCGCTATTTCTATTGCTTCTGCCGCTTCTGACGGGCTTGCCGCCGCCATAGGGCACACGTTCTTCCCTCTTGGGAAACATTGTATCAGACACGGGAATACCCCCCTTATCGGTCAAAAAATGATATATTTCTACAAGTACTATTGTATGCCATAGGCGGAAAGATTGCAAGCAAAAGCTCTCTTTTCCCTTTTGTACTGATTCTGGAAACAAAAAATCTTCCTTCGCCTGTTGGCGAAGGAAGATTTTTTTAGATAATATTCTGTTCGATAAATTGGGATTTTTCTGACTGTTCTATATATTAGAATCTTTGGCAGTTTTCCCATCTCTTTTAGGTTTATCCAAAGATCTGGCCGTCCCCTCCGCACCTGGAGCAGTCGCCGGTACCATTGCATTTCCAACATTCCTCCCACTCCCGGTCTAAGCCAGGGCTGTAGCTGTATTCGCCCTTGCGGCCGTTGCAGGCGGTGCAGTTGCCACCGTAGCAGCTGGGACAGTCCACATATCCGCCGCCGGTGGAAGGCGTAGAAATACTGATATCGCCTCCGTCCATGGTGATCCCGTCGGAAAACTCGATACTCAGCGTCTGGTCATTCCAACTGGTGTAAGTGTTGCTTTGCACGATCACATGGGCACCGTTTTCAGAAATGGTTTCGGCATCCAGACCTCTGTGGGCAAGTTCCCA
>JAFRZQ010000239.1 GCA_017442465.1 Anaerotignum sp.
CAGATGATGATTCTGGATGAAGCGGATGAAATGCTGGATATGGGCTTCAGAGAAGATATCGAAACGATTCTGGTAAAAATCCCCGAAAACCATCAGACACTGCTCTTCTCCGCAACACTGTCCCCTGAGATTCTGGATATCACAAAACGCTTCCAGAGAGACCCTGAGTTCATCAAGATCGTTCGTAAGGAGCTGACAGTGCCCAGCATCGAACAGTACTATTTCGACGTAAAGGAAAAATCCAAACTGGATGCCCTGTGTCGTATCATGGATGTATACGACCCCAATCTGGCAATGGTATTCTGTAATACAAAGAAACGTGTTGACGATCTGGTGGAAATGCTGCAGGGCCGCGGTTATTTTGCAGAAGGTCTCCACGGTGATCTGAAACAGCCCCAGCGTGACAAGGTAATGCAGAAATTCCGTAACGGTACCATTGAAATCCTGGTTGCCACAGATGTAGCGGCCAGAGGTCTGGATATTGACGATATCGATATCGTATTCAACTATGATGTACCTCAGGATGAAGAATACTATGTACACCGTATCGGTCGTACAGGCCGTGCCGGCAAAAGCGGCAAAGCCTTCACTTTCTGCGTAGGCAAGGAAATCTATAAACTGCGTGACATCATGCGTTATACAAAAACAAAGATCGTTCAGCAGAAACTGCCCACTCTGAGCGATGTAGAAGAGCTGAAAACTCGTTTCTTCCTGGAAAAGATCAAAGGCATCATCGATGAAGGCCATCTGACAAAATACATCCATCTGGTAGACAGACTGATGGAAGAAGAATACACAAGCATCGACATTGCAGCGGCTCTCCTGAAAAACCATCTGGCAGATGCCATTGCCGATGATATCGACGCCATCGAAGATATCAACTTCAACGGTACAGAATTTTACGGCGGCGAAGGCGAAACCATGGTTCGCCTGTTCATCAACGCAGGTAAGAAAAACAAGATCCGCGCAAAAGATATTGTAGGCGCAATCGCCAATGAAGCAGGCGTTCCCGGCAAAACACTGGGTGCCATCGACCTGTATGATGACTATACATTTGTGGATGTTCCCAGCGAATTTGTAAGAGATATTCTGCATGGTATGAAAAACGCGAAGATCAAAGGCAAAAAAGTGCATATTGAAATCGCCAAAAAAGAAAAAACATACGGTAAAAAAGGCAGATGATCACTTGCCATATAAAAAGGGCTGAATCCCACTGGATTCAGCCCTTTCTTATTCATATATTCCTGCCATTTCCTCTATGGCACTGTAGTCATAGGAAATGGAATCATAATTGACCGCACTTTGTGCGATCTGTTTCAGTTCATCTACAGAAAGATTCCCTTCCAGGTAAAGGGTCAGATCATCATAAAACCAGATGACCTGTTTTCTTGCCCCCTTTTCCTCAGCATAGAATTGTCCTTCCTTCTTTTTCACACCTTCGGGAATATGGCCTTTGTTATAGTCATAATCCGCGGACTGCACAAAATAGAAAAACTCCGTTTCTGTTTCCAGATCATAAAAGATTTCCGTGATCGTATAATCCCCGTGAGAACTGGACTGCATATGCATATCTTTATAATAAAATCCATCAGGTACATCTGTCAGAACGAAGAAATCATCCCAATGGTCAGGCCTTAATGTGGTCGCAAAAACATCCTCCACCAGATATGCGGGGCCGCCCTTTGCCATTTCTTCCTTTCGATATTCTTCCCATTGTGCTCTGAATTCCTGCTTTCTGTCAACTTCCGCAAAAAACTCCTCTGTGGTGTCAAATCCATCCAACAGCATATCTTTTAGAAACAGCTTGCTTCCATATCTGAAACCGATCATCATAACAAAAGCAAGAATAACAAAAAGACCTTTTTTCGCAGAAAGTTTTTTCTCATCCTTCCGCATTTCCTCTATGGGGCTTGTCGGAACCGGCTCCTCATTCTCCGCCGTCTCTTCATAATCATAGTTTCTTTCGTAAGGATCCTCCATATTACGGATCTTCCGGATCAGAAGCAACTTTCTGATAACATAAAGAAGAAACAGTACAAATACCATGACCATCAGATATGTACTTGTATCAATGTTGATCCCTATTTTCCCAATGCACCAATAAACCAGCACGAATACAAAAAAAATCGCCCAAGTAAACAGGTTTAATTTCTTCATTTGCACTCCCCCATAAATAACATCTTTGCATCAGATATCTTATCCCCATTTTATCAGATTCTTTTTTCGGAGTATATTACACATTTCCAAATATTTCTTACAATTTTCTTAAATCCTATAACTTTCCCCTGTTTTATGATATTTTATAAATAAGAAAAGATAAAGAAGGAGTCATGCCCATGAAGAAAAAACATATCTGTACCCTGTTGTTATGTGTTTTCTGCAGCCTTTTCACAGGCTGTTCCGGTTCTGCAATCGGTCTGCCGGAAAAAGACCCTGTCGGGACGCTTCGCTCCTATTATGCAGATGGAAAAGAAGGGAAAATCGCGGATTTCTATATCAAATATAAAATCATTGCCGAAACTTCGGATATTTCCTATCCCAGTGCAGAAGTTCGCACACTGCCTTCTCAGGAAAATATGGAAATAACAGAAAATACGAAGCATACTTTGTATCATGTTGCCCTCTGGGATCAATCTTCTCTCTATATATACCATCCTCTGCTCACGCTGGATATCCTCTCTGACAAAGAATGGTACTTTGAAACAGAGGATGATATCATTTCCATTGAAGAGGATAA
>JAFRZQ010000240.1 GCA_017442465.1 Anaerotignum sp.
CTGAGACATGATCTGCCTCGTATCTGCGTGATGAACGATGACGGCACTATGAATGAACTGGCTGGCAGATTCTGCGGTATGGACAGAATGGAAGCTAGAAAAGCCATCGTGGAACAGCTGAAAGAAGAAGGCCATCTGGTTGAGATCGAAGATATCAACCACGCAGTAGGCTGCCACGAAAGATGTCATGTTGCCATCGAACCCATGATCAAACTGCAGTGGTTCGTAAAAATGGATGAACTGGCAAAACCTGCAATGAAAGTATATCAGGATCAGGAACTGAGATTTGTTCCCGACCGTTTTGGTAAGATCTATATGCACTGGCTGGAAAATATCCGCGACTGGTGTATTTCCCGTCAGCTGTGGTGGGGTCACAGAATCCCTGCTTACTACTGCGATGAATGCGGTCATATCACAGTAGCAAAAGCACACCCCGGCAAATGTGAAAAATGTGGTTCTGAAAATATCAGACAGGACGAAGATACACTGGATACATGGTTCTCCTCTGCGCTGTGGCCTTTCTCCACACTGGGCTGGCCCGAAAATACAGAAGAACTGAAACACTTCTATCCTACAAGCGTTCTGGTAACAGGTTACGACATCATCTTCTTCTGGGTAATCAGAATGGTATTCTCCGGTATGGAACAGATGGGCGAAAGACCCTTCGATGACGTTCTGATCCACGGCCTGATCCGTGACGATCAGGGTCGTAAGTTCTCCAAATCTCTGGGCAACGGTATCGATCCTCTGGAAGTTATCGCAAACTACGGTGCTGACCCCCTGCGTCTGATGCTGATCACAGGCAACGCACCCGGTAACGATATGCGTTTCTACTGGGAAAGACTGGATAACTGCAGAAACTTCTGCAACAAGATGTGGAATGCTTCCCGTTTCGTAATGATGAACATGGAAGAAGAAGAACCTAAATTCCTTATGCTGACATCTGCAGATAAATGGATCCTGTCCAAAGTGAACACGCTGGCGAAAGACGTTCAGGAAACACTGAGCAAATACGATCTGGGTCTGGCAGCACAGAAAGTATATGATTTCATCTGGGATGAATACTGCGACTGGTACATCGAAATGGTGAAACCTCGTCTGTACAACAAAGAAGACAGCACAAGAGCAGCAGCACTGTGGACTCTGAAGCAGGTTCTGATCAATGCGCTGAAACTGATGCATCCTTTCATGCCTTTCATCACTGAAGAACTGTTCACAGCAATTCAGGATAAAGAAGAAAGCATCATGGTTTCTCAGTGGCCTGTTTACAGAGAAGAATGGAACTACAAAGAAAATGAAATGGAAATCGACGCTATCAAGGAAGCGGTTCGTAACATCCGTAACATCCGTGCGGAAATGAACGTTGCACCTTCCAAGAAGGTTCATGTATTCGTTGTTTCCGAAAACGAAGAAGTTCGTAACATTTTCGAACATTCCAAAGTATTCTTTAAGACACTGGGTCACGCAAGTGAAGTAAGCGTACAGACAGACAAAGCAGGCATTGGCGAAGACGCTGTATCTGTAGTGATCAAAGACGCTACAATCTACATGCCTCTGGCTGAACTGGTTGATTTCGCAAAAGAAATCGAACGTCTGGAAAAAGAAAAAGCAAAACTGGAAAAAGAAGTGGATCGCGTAGTGAAAAAACTGGCGAACCAGGGCTTCGTTGCAAAAGCACCTGCAAATGTAATCGAAGAAGAAAAAGCAAAAGAAGAAAAATATAAAGCAATGCTGGCACAGGTAGAAGAAAGACTGGCGCAGCTGAAAAAATAAGCACTAAAAATCGAAAGCCAAGCTGGAAACAGCTTGGCTTTTTGTTTATCTTTTTTTATAAATGACCAGTTCCGGATTTACACCGTTTGTTTCATAAGTACAGACGAGGATAAAGTCCATGTTTGCAGCGATGCCGAAACAGCGGTCGCCGCCGAATTCACATTCCAGCTGGGTTCCTAAATAAGTCGTGTTATCATCTAAAAACTTCATGGTTTTACCGTTTGGAAGCCTGTATTCAAGATTGATGTAACTGCCGACAAGGGCGTTGAGGGTTTCTACTTTTGGCATACCTTCGATGTGTAAAGCGTTGATTTCATCGATGAGCTGCTGCTTGAAGGCATCAAAATTTTCTTTATCGCCCAGTTCGGTGTATCGTTTCCAGTAATTCAGTTTCGGCAGAAGATCCTGCATATATGCTCGTACCTGCTCGGAAGAAAAGTTTTCGTTTGCCATATGTTCAGCACAGAAATCGACAAGATCATCCATGTTTTCATAGGTATATTCCCCATCCGTATAACACCATTTGCAGTATTCTTCATTGAAATGACCATCGGTTTCTTTGCTGATGTTGGAATCATCCAGAGGCATCCCACAGCACTGGCAGATCAGCTGTTGGGGAGAGCCGAGAAGGGTATTGATGGAGACATCAAATAGTTTTGAAAGGAGTTTCAGTGTTTCGGTATTTGGGATCGTATCACCATTTTCCCAGCGGGATACAGCCTGCCGGGTCACATGAACTTTTTCTGCAAGGGCATCCTGAGAAAGGTTACGTTTTGTTCGAAGTTCCAGAATAATATCTTTTGTTTCCATTGTATTTCACCACCTTATAAAAAATATAGCATAGTGGGAGCAGGCAGTAAAGCAACCTGCTGTTGCTGTGAAACGAAATAAAAAATCCAAGGCATTTGCCTTGGATTTTGTTGTTTATTTCATGCTGGGAGGAATGATTTCTAACCAGTAGTTGTCGGGATCATTGATGAAGTAGATACCCATTTCAGGATTTTCGAAGCAGATACAGCCCATTTCCTGATGTTTTGCGTGAGCTGCTTCATAATCATCGGCAACGAATGCCAGATGGAATTCGTTTTCACCCAGATTGTATGGTTCTTTTCTGTCTCTCAGCCATGTCAGTTCCAGTGTGAAGTCGGATTTGCCGTCACCCAGATACACCAGAATCCAGCTGCCATCGGGGGCTTCCTTGCGGCGTACTTCCTTCAGACCCAGTGCCGCTTCGTAGAATTTCATGCTTTTTTCCAGATCCAGAACGTTGTAGTTATAATGATTGAATGCAAACATTAGAATCCCTCCTTAGTGGTGATGATGGTGGTCATGGTCATGATGATCGTGGCCGCAGCCGCAGTCATGACCATGGTGGTGATGATGTTCATGATGGTGATCGTGACAGCCACAGTCGCAGTCATCGCCGTGATGGTGATGGTCGTGACCGCTTGCAATCGTAGACCAGCCGTGTTCGTTGAATACCATACCCACTTTATCTACGATGAGGACCTTCTGTTCTTCACTTGTTGCCTTGTCGATGGCTTCCATCAGCATATCCATCACATCATGGACGGAATAGATGGGAGGCAGAGCACCGGTCAGGTTCTGCATTGCCAGTTTTCTTGTAGGGGCAGGCAAAGTATCGAAATGATTTCTTGTTTTTGTGATGAAAGCTTTGAACAGTTCTTTCTTTTCTGCTTCTGTGGCAGGGGGCAGATCTTCGGGGATATTGAAGTGGAACAGTTCGTCATTCAGGTCACCGAAGAAGCATTCGCGGATGAATTCTTCTGTCATCAGAACTTTCTTTGTATCATCGGAGAAGCCTGCGAAGGAGCCTGCTTTCTGCAGCAGTTCATATTCTTCTCTGCCGATGGCATTGGCTTTGTCAATAATAGGTTCCACGGCTGCTTCCAACTGTTCTGTCAGAGTGTCCAGATATGCTTCTTTTTCCGCAGCATCCAGTTCGCCTTCGATGAATTCACAGACGGTGTGGTACAGGTCGGCATAGGATGCACTGCCTTCTGTCAGGTCTTTGAAGGTATAGGAGAGATACAGGATCAGGATCAGAGAATTGATGTCATGCAGGATGCAGGAGAAATATTCCTCGATCTGTTCCAATACTTCATACATTTCCTTCAGCTCTTCATAGAATTCGGAAAGCTCGTCGTCATTCATTTTGTGAGGCAGGACCATGCGTTTCTGACCGATCCATTCTGCCACTTCGGGGAAGTATTTGCCGTAAACGGGGTTTTCCTGAGGGCTGCAGAAGCCTTCAAAGGCTTTCAGAGAAGCTTCGATAAATTCCTTGCTTTCGCCTGCGAACGCAGCGGACAGGGACGCCTGTACGTTATCGTAGTATTTATCTCTTGTCATATACAGGGGCATACATTTCAGGATCTGCCCCATGTAGTTTTTCTGATCCAGCAGATTTTCTGCACTTTCCATGAAGGCGTGGCAGTCCGCAAAGAAGAGAGACCATTCCACCTGCTTCTGGGAAATGCCGTCTTCTTTGTATTTACGAAGAGCTACCTGATCGCTGACCAGTGTGGAGATGACATTCCACTGGGAGAAATAGCTGTAAACAGTTTCGTACATATCCAGCAGGCGTTTTTTCATGCCCATGCAGTCATTCAGGGCGTCCATGCGGCCGTCTGCATCGCCGTCCAGAATATCTTCCAGATCCAGCAGTGTTTTTGTAATTTCGCCTTTCAGTTCCTTTACATCTGCGGGAATTTCATAGGGCAGGGCCATGTCACCTTTTTCCACATCTTCCATGGTGCTCATGAGCATCAGGAGGAGAGAGCCGACAGCCTGCTGATAGATATAATCCGCAGAGAGATTTTTTATTTTTTCTTCTAATGTGAGATTGGACACAAGAAGGACTCCTTTCGTTTTTAGATTAAATTTTATTATAGCAAATTCTTGGGAAAAAGGGAACTTATTTATGGTATAATTGGCGGAAAGGAGAGATGTATATGGAATACGGAAAGATGGTCGAAGCCAGATTCCTGCGGAGGATCAACCGTTTCACGGCTTTTGTGGAGCTGAACGGGCAGGAAGAAATGGTACACGTAAAAAATACAGGCAGATGCAGGGAACTTCTTCTGGAAGGAGCAAGGGTTTTTCTGGAGGAAGCGGACAAAGAGGGGAGAAAGACGAAATATTCCCTGATTGTCGTTTACAAAGAAGGTACCCTGGTGAATATGGATTCTCAGGCGCCGAACCAGATGGCGGCGGAAGCGATTGCAGGAGGGAAAATCACGGAAATTGGGGAAGTGGATTTTCTGAAACGGGAAGTGAAATACGAAAATTCCAGATTTGATCTTTTTTATCAGAAAGGGGATAAGAAAGGTTTCATCGAAGTAAAAGGCGTGACGCTGGAGGAAGAGGGCGTTGCAAAATTTCCTGATGCACCTACGGAGAGAGGGGCAAAGCACCTGAGGGAACTGATCAAAGCAAAAAAAGAAGGCTATGAAGCATCGGTGCTGTTTGTGATCCAGATGAAGGGAGTGAAAGAATTTCGCCCTAATGGGATAAGGGATGAAAAATTTACTGTTGCATTAAAAGAAGCAGCTGAGGCTGGTGTGGAAATTCTGGCTTATGATTGCTGCGTGCAGGTGGGGAAGGTATATATTGATAAAAAAGTGCCTGTAAATTTATCATAAAAAAGGAAAAGAGAGAAAGCTGGAAAGCTTTCTCTCTTTTTATGGGAAGATGTTTATGAAAAAACAGATTGATCAGATCAGATTTCCCATTTTGCACCCATCAGTTTTACAAATTCTCTTGTTACTGCAGAATCGCCGGGCCATGCGGGAGCTGTTACCAGATTGCCGTCTACAACAGCTTCATTTACTTCAACGGGAACATATTCACCGCCAGCTAATGTGATATCGGGACCAACTGCGGGATATGCTGTTGCTTTTCTGCCTTTCAGAACGTTTGCAGCTGTCAGGATCTGAGGACCATGGCAGATAGCTGCTACGGGTTTATTTGCTGCGAAGAATTCCTGAACGATTTCAATTACTCTGGGTGTCAGTCTCAGATATTCAGGAGAACGGCCGCCTGTAATGAACAGACCTTCATAATCAGCTACGTTTACAGCATCGAAATCTGCTGTCAGAGCAAAGTTGTGACCTCTTTTTTCGGAATATGTCTGTTCGCCTTCGAAGTCATGAATTGCTGTACGGATCACATCGCCTGCTTTTTTATCAGGGCAAACAGCGTCTACCTGATAACCCAGCATTTCCATTGCCTGGAAAGGTACCATTGTTTCATAATCTTCTGTAAAGTCGCCTGCTAACATTAATACTTTCTTTGCCATACACAATTCCTCCTTTGATATGTAAAAGTCGCAGCCTGAAAACGGCTGTGCAATGTTTTTTTATAAATACATTATAGACCTGTTGGAGAGAAATGGCAAGAGGAACGGTAAAAAAAACAAGGAAAACCGATATGATTGAAATGGATATGGGAAAATGCTACAATGAAAGCGGAGGTGGAGAGAATGAGGGTTCAAGCGATATTGTTTGATTTGGATGGAACGCTGCTGGATACATTAGAGGATTTGGCAGACAGTGTAAATCATATTCTGGGGAAATACGGATTTCCTTTGCGGGAAAAGGAGGAGGTTCGCATATCTCTGGGAAACGGTTCGGAACGGCTGATGCGTGGCATGCTGCCACAGGATGTGAAGGAGGAAGCGTTTCAGAAATATCTTGCGGAGTATAAAGCCTATTATCAGACGCACATGGAGATAAAAACAGCCCCTTATGCGGGAATGATAGAGTTGTTGACAACGCTGCGGGAAAATGGAGTGAAAATCGGCGTGGTTTCCAATAAATTTGATGCGGCGGTAAAGGGGTTGTGTGAAAAGCATTTTCCTTTGCTGGTCGATGCGGCGGCAGGGGAAAGAGAGGCGGAGGGCGTCCGCAGAAAGCCTGCGCCCGATATGGTTCTGGCGGCGGCAAAGGCGTTGGGGGTGGATGCAGCGGACTGTCTGTATGTGGGGGATTCGGAGACAGATATCCTGACGGCGAAAAATGCAGGAATGGACTGTGTATCGGTGACATGGGGCTTTCGGGAGGAGGCTGTGCTGAAGGAGGCTGGCGCGGTCCATCTGGTACATACGCCGCAGGAGCTGCGGGAGTTTATTTTGAAATGAAGAAGGGATAGAGTCAGAATTGGCTCTATCCCTTTGCTGTGTTATTTCAAGATAACATTGTGGAAGGTCTTTTTGCCCTTCTGTACCAGCAGTTTGCCGTCTGTGAACATGTCTGCTGTGATTTTGAAATCTACGTCTGTTACAGGTTTTTCTGCAACTTTTACGCCGCCCTGCTGAACCGCACGTCTGCCTTCGGAACGGGAAGGAACGACTTTGATGGTTGTCAGCAGTGTCAGGATATCCATGCCTTCTGCGAAATCAGCAGCTGCGATTTCTGTGGAGGGAGCATCTGCTGTTGCAGCGCCTTTGCCGAACAGTGCTTTTGCAGCTTCCTGTGCTTTTGTTGCTTCTGCTTCGCCGTGAACGATCTTTGTCAGTTCGAATGCCAGAACTTCTTTCGCTTTGTTGATTTCTGCGCCTTCCAGAGCACCCAGACGACGAACTTCATCCATAGGCAGGAATGTCAGCAGTGCCAGACATTTTTCAACGTCCTTATCGCCAACGTTTCTCCAGTACTGGTAGAATTCATAAGGTGTTGTTTTTTCAGGATCCAGCCATACCGCGCCGGATACTGTTTTACCCATTTTTACACCTTCAGAGTTTGTCAGCAGTTTGAATGTCATGCCGTAAGCGGGTTTCTGGGATTTACGACGGATCAGTTCTACACCGGCGATGATGTTGGACCACTGGTCGTTGCCGCCCATCTGCAGGGAGCAGTTGTATCTCTGGTTCAGCTCGTAGAAGTCATAACCCTGCATGATCATGTAGTTGAATTCCAGGAAGGACAGACCAGCTTCTTTTTCCATTCTTGTTTTGAAGCAGTCTGCAGCCAGCATTCTGTTTACGGAGAAGTGTACGCCGACATCACGCAGGAATTCAATGTAGTTCAGGTTTCTCAGCCAGTCACCGTTGTTTACGATGATGGCACCGCCTTCACCTTCGTTGAAATCGATGAAACGGGACAGCTGGTTTTTGATACAAGCCACGTTGTGGTCGATAGTTTCTACTGTCATCATTTTACGCATGTCAGCTTTACCGGAAGGGTCGCCGATCATTGCTGTACCGCCGCCTACCAGACAGATAGGTCTGTTGCCGCATCTCTGCATGTGTGCCATTGCCATTACTGTCAGGAAATGACCAACGTGCAGGGAATCTGCTGTGGGGTCGATACCGATATAGAATGTTACGCCGCCTTTTTCAAAAAGGGCTTTGATTTCTTCTTCATGGGTCAGCTGTTCGATAAAGCCGCGTTCTTTCAATACTTCATAAGCATTCATGATTCATTCTCCTTTGCTTTTTGTAGTTTGGTTCCATCAAAATGAGTTTTGGCATAAGAAAAGACCCTGCCCGTCGGAAAGGACGAGAGGGCCCGTGGTACCACCTTAATTCATGCTCGAAAGAGCATCTTTGACTTCTGTAACGGGAAGCAGCCGTTGCGCCATTTCCTGCGCAAAGCTCCTGAGGCGTAATTCAGAAATACTGTTCTGCAGACCTTTCACCGACCGGACTGCTCTCTGCGGCTGTAACCAGTATTGCCTATAAACTCAATCATTGCTGGTAATTTATCAATATGGATTGATAGTATCACACGTTTTTTTGAATGTCAAGACCGCTCAGGTCTTGGAAGTTGCCAGTTCTGCGATACGAACGATCATTTCTACGGCTTTTTCCATGGATTCCACAGGAACGAATTCGAAATTGCTGTGGAAATTATGGCCGCCTGCGAAAAGGTTCGGGCAGGGCAGACCCATGAAGGAGAGGCGGGCGCCGTCTGTACCGCCGCGGATGGGCTGTATGATAGGAGCGATGCCGCAGTCCAGCATGGCCTGTTTTGCCAGATCGATGATTTCCATGCAGGGTTCAATCTGGGAAAGCATATTGTAGTACTGGTCTGTCAGTTCCAGTTCGATGCAGTTGCTGTGCTCTTCATTCTTTTTATCGACGATGGACTGGATGAGAGATTTTCTTTTTTCGAAAGATGCTTTATCGAAATCACGGATGATATAATCCAGCTCTGCATATGTGGTCGTACCTTCGAAGGAGCAGAGGTGGAAGAAACCTTCGTAGCCTTCTGTTTTGCCTGGAATTTCGTCAGCAGGCAGCAGGGCTGCGATTTCTGTACCGATCAGAGCAGCATTGACCATAACGTTTTTGGCTGTGCCGGGGTGTACGTTTTTGCCGCGGATTTTAATAAGGGCGCGTGCTGCGTTGAAGTTTTCATATTCCAGTTCGCCAATGCGGCCGCCATCCAAAGTATAAGCAAAATCTGCGCCGAAAGCTTCTACGTTAAAGAAGTCAACGCCTTTGCCGATTTCTTCATCGGGAGTGAAAGCGATGCGAATGTCGCCATGAGGGATTTCTGGATGGGCCATGAGGTATTCCATGGCAGTCAGAATTTCAGCAATACCGGCTTTGTCATCGGCACCCAGAAGGGTCGTGCCATCAGTAGTGATGAGGGTTTGACCGATATAATCTTTTAAGAAGGGGAATTCTTCCGGAGAAAGACATCCTTCTTTTAAGGGGATCGTATTACCGTCATAGTTTTCTACAATATTAGGGAGAATGTTTTCGCCGCTGGCGTCGGGACTAGTATCCATGTGTGCAATAAAACCAATTATAGGAGCATTCTTCGTTGTACCGGGGAGGAATGCGGTAACATATCCATGCGCGTCCACAGAAACTTCCTGCAGGCCAATAGTTTTGCATTCTTCCGCAAGGAATGCAGCGAAGTCCAGTTGGTTTTTGGTGCTGGGAAAAGTCGAGGAATCTTCGTCAGAAGTGGTGTGATGCTGTATATATGTTAAAAAACGTTTGGAAACAGGGTTCATGATATATGCTCCTTTCAAAATAAATGAGTCGTTACATATTGTAGCATGGTTTTGAATGGAAAACCATATAGAACAGAGCTGTTTTTTATATATATAATGTAGGGAAAATAATTTGAAAAAATATTGAAAAAGGGGTTGACAGGTTTCGACTTTTCCTGTATTATCTATATCACCGCGAGCGACACGGAAACATGGCGAAGCGGTTGCTGAAAAAAAGATTGAAAAAAGAGCAAAAAAGTTCTTGACAGCCGATGGATGGTAAGATATAATAGTCAAGGTCGCTGCTCAAGAGGAAGCAACTGAAACACATGGAGAGATGTCCGAGTGGTTTAAGGAGCTGGTCTTGAAAACCAGTGATTCCGGAAGGGACCGTGGGTTCGAATCCCACTCTCTCCGCCAATTAAATACTTTTTGAACTGAGAGCACTTATATGGAGAAGTACCCAAGTGGTTGAAGGGGATCGCCTGGAAAGCGGTTAGGTCGTTAATAGCGGCGCGAGGGTTCAAATCCCTCCTTCTCCGCCATTTTTATTGTTGAAGTTCAAAAAATAGTACTTGACAATAAAACGAAAGTTTGGTAAAATAACTTTCGCTGCTGAAAAAGCAAACTTGATCCTTGAAAACTGAACAATGGATATGAAACACACAACCCATAGTCAATTCAAGCAAACGGAAACGAATGCTAAATGACTTTTACCGGTTTAGTAAAACCGGAACACAATTAGCCAGAAAAATGATCTGGCC
>JAFRZQ010000241.1 GCA_017442465.1 Anaerotignum sp.
GACGGTATTTTTAATATATATAAAGAAAAGGGCTTTACTTCCCATGATGTGGTGGCAATCGTCAGACGCACCATCCACATGAAGAAGGTAGGCCATACAGGTACACTGGATCCTGATGCGGAAGGTGTTCTGCCTGTCTGCGTAGGCAAGGCCACAAAGCTTTCCGATGTCATTATGGACGGCAGAAAAAGCTATCGTGCCATGCTGCGACTGGGCATTACAACTACCACGGAGGATGCTTCCGGCGAAGTGCTGGAAACGAAAGACGTGGACTTCAGCGAAGACAAGATTCGTGAGGTTGTGGCATCCTTTATCGGCAAACTGGAACAGGTACCTCCCATGTATTCCGCGGTGAAGGTCAACGGGAAAAAGCTTTATGAACTGGCCAGAGAGGGCAAAGAAATTGAGAGAAAATCCCGTACCATTGAAGTGTATGACATTCGCATCTGTCAGTTCCTGCCCCCTGACAGGGTGGAGATCGATGTGGATTGCTCCAAGGGCACATACATCCGTACCCTTTGCTCCGATATCGGCAAGGCACTGGGCTGCGGCGGACACATGGCGGAGCTGCTGCGTACCAGAACGGGTGCGTTCTCTCTGGAAAATGCCATTAAGCTGGAGGAGCTGAAGGCTCTGGCGGAACAGGAAAAAGTGGAAGATGTATTACTTACTATGGAAGAAGCACTGAAGGACTTTCCTGTGGTGAAGGTTTCTGAAAAATCTGCCAAATTCCTGTATAACGGCGGTAAAATTCAGGAGAGATTCTTTACAGAAAAACCTGCGTTTTACAAGGAAGGTGACATCGTGGCAACTTATGACCACGAAAATAACCTTGTGGGACTTTATGAAGTTAAAAAAGATGAAGATTATTTTTACATTAGACCATTTAAGATGCTTTTGGCATAAAAAAGGTAAGGAGTAAAAAAATGGAACATATTACTGACACGCGAATCGAACAAAGCCAGCCTACAGCGGTAACGCTGGGCAACTTTGACGGCCTGCATCTGGGTCATCGTTCGCTGATCAATCTGACAAAGCAGTTTGCGGAGGAACAGGGGCTGAAAAGCGTTGTGTTCACATTCTCTCCCCATCCCATGCTTGTCTTCAAGAAAAAAGATGACTTTGCCCTCATTATGGCTCCCGATGAAAAGAAATACCAGATGGAGCAGATGGGCATTGATACTTATATCGAATATCCCTTTGATGCGGAATTTGCGGCCATGAGCCCTGAGGATTTTGCTATCAAGCTGATTTTTGAAAAACTGAACTGTCAGGTGCTGGTTGTCGGTGAAGATTATCACTTCGGCAAAGGCGCAGCAGGCAACTACGAAATGCTAAAGGAACTGGGGGCAGAAAGAGGCATTGTGGTCATCGGTGTGCCTAAGGTACTGCACGACGAAGAACGCGTAAGTTCTTCCCGCATCCGCAGATGCCTGATCGAACATGATCTGGAAGATGCAAACCAGATGCTGACAGTGCCTTACTTTATTCTGGGTACTGTAAAAGAGGGGAAGAAACTGGGCAGAACCATTGGTTTCCCCACAGTGAATATCGAGGCACATCCTCTGAAGCTGTTCCCTCCTAACGGCGTGTACGCCACAAAAACACTGTATAAGGGCAAATATTACTACGGTGTGACAAATATCGGTAAAAACCCTACGGTAAACGGCACAGTGAAGATCGTGGAAACTTTCCTGCTGGATTTTAACGAAATGATCTATGGCGAACAGCTGCAGACATTTTTCTATAAATTCCTGCGCAGCGAAGAAAAATTCCCCAGTGTGGAAGAGCTGCAGAGACAGATCGGCATCAATGCAGAACAGGCAAGGGAATATTTTGCCTCTGAGGAATATGCACACTGGAAAAGCGAACAGGAGTAAGAAGGTGCCGAAATGAACGGTAACAAGAAATTATGGGCAAATCTTGCTCTTCTGGCTACGGCGGCCATCTGGGGCAGTGGATTTGTCTTTCAGAAATTTGCAACAGAGGAACTGGGCAGCTGGTTTATTGTTGCATCCCGCTTTACCATTGCGGGTATCATCACAGGGTTGATGACCCGAAAAAAATGGCATCTGATCGATAAAGACTATATCATTGGCGCTCTTTGGATCGGTGGTACCGTGGCCATCGGTACATGGCTGCAGGTGGCGGCAATGGTGCTTGGGACAAGCCCCGGTAAATCTGCTTTCCTGACGGCAGCCTACTGTGTAATGGTGCCTTTTCTGGCATGGATCGTCATGAAGGAACGTCCGAGGAAAAACCATCTGGCGGCGGCGGTCATCTGTCTGATCGGTATCGGGCTGATCTCTCTAAACGGCAGCGGAGGCATGACGCTGGGGGATGGGATGACCCTCCTTTGCAGTGTCATGTTCGGTATCAATCTGATTTGTATTTCCAAGTACTCCCGTGGCAGAGATCCTATGCTTCTGACCATGCTGCAGATCGTTGTCTGTGCGGCCTTTGGCTGGGTAGGGCTGATTTTTGAAGGTATGCCGGAAACGATTTCCATGAATGCAGCCGGGAATATCCTTTATCTGGCGGTGTTCTCTACGGCAGCGGCACTGAGCTTTCAGACCTTTGGCCTGAAGCATACCAATCCGACGGTAGCGACGATCGTGCTTAGTCTGGAATCGGTATTTGGTGTGCTGTTCTCCGTATTGCTGTACGGCGAAACCATTACCCTGCGTATGGGGATCGGTTTTGCGGTAGTTTTTGCGGCGGTCATCCTTTCGGAACTGGAACTGACGCCCAAAAAAGACAGAATTTCATGATAGACAGACAAATGCAGAAAAACTTGATTTCTCAAGGAAAAAAACAGAAAAAAACAAGAATTTTCCTTGCAAAGTTAAGGTCTGTATGGTAATATACTAATGTTGTAAAACCAAGACTCAGTTTTCGGACTCTCCGGCCATTACTTAGTCTTTGGCGTTTATACAGAAAAGAAAACATATTTTTCTAAGGAGGAAAAAACAATGGCAAACACAATCAACAAACAGGAAATCATCGCAAAATACGGCAGAACACCTAACGACACAGGTTCTCCCGAAGTACAGATCGCTCTGCTGACAGCAAGAATCACAATGCTGACAGACCACCTGAAAATGCACAAAAAAGATCACCACTCCAGACGTGGTCTGCTGAAAATGGTTGGTCAGAGAAGAGGCCTGCTGAACTACCTGAAAGAAATCGATATCGAAAGATACCGTGCAATCGTTGCAGAACTGGGTCTGAGAAAGTAATTCACAGATGATAACCAAAGGGAGGATCCAATAAATCCTCCCTTATTTTCTATCAAGAAAAAGTAACTAGTAGGTGCACTATAGATTTCCAGCTTTATGTATAAGGACAAGCCTTGTGGATAAAGCTGAAGATCTATGGTGCAGACAAGCAAAATCAAAAAAAGGAGAATGATTATGTTTAGAAGCTATTCCATGGAACTGGCTGGCAGAACACTGACAGCTGAAATCGGCAGAGTGGCAGAACAGGCAAACGGCGCAGCTCTGATGCGTTACGGCGATACAACTGTTCTGGTAACTGCAACAGCATCCGACAAACCCAGAGACGGTATCGATTTCTTCCCTATGTCTATCGACTACGAAGAAAGACTGTATTCCGTAGGTAAAATTCCCGGTGGTTTTATTAAAAGAGAAGGCAGACCTTCCGAAAAAGCTGTTCTGACAGCAAGATGTATCGACAGACCTCTGCGTCCTCTGTTCCCCAAAGATTACAGAAATGACGTTGCGATCGTTGCAACAGTAATGTCCGTAGATCAGGATTGCTCCCCCGAAGTACTGGCTATGATCGGTGCTTCCCTGGCCCTGAACATCTCTGATATCCCCTTCACAGATCCCGTTTCTTCCGTAAACATCGGTTACTGTGATGGTCAGCTGGTAGTTAACCCTACAGCAGCGCAGAGAGAAACAACAAAACTGAACCTGACAGTATCTTCCAAAGAAGATAAGGTTATGATGATCGAAGCTGGTGCTGACGAAATCCCTGATGCACTGATGATGGAAGCAATCCACCTGGCATTCGATACAAACCTGGAAGTTGCAAAATGGATCAAAGAAATCACAGCAAAAGAAGGTAAGGAAAAAGCACCTTACACAGAATATGTGATCCCTGAAGATGCTTATCAGCTGGTAACAGGCTTCATCACAGATGCAAGAATGGAAGACGCTGTATTCGCTGAACTGAAACAGGACAGAGATGCGAAGATCAAAGCAGTTACAGAAGAAGTAACAGAAGCGCTGACAGAACAGCTGACAGAAATGGTTGGCGAAGATGAAAACATCCCTCAGCTGATCGGCGATATCATTTATAAATTCCAGAAGATGACAGTTAGAAGAATGATCCTGAGAGACCACAAACGTCCCGACGGCCGTGGCATCGAAGAAATCAGAAAACTGTCCGCAGAAGTTGACGTACTGCCTCGCGTACACGGTTCCGCACTGTTCAGCAGAGGTCAGACACAGGCTCTGACAGTAACAACACTGGGTGCAATTTCCGAAGGTCAGAGACTGGATGGACTGGATGAAAAAGAAACAGGCAGAGTCGTGGAAGCCTGCGTCAATGAAAAGATCCCCTACCGGTTGATCATAGATGATGAACCGGTCATGGAAGGCTTTCAGATTGCGGTATGTCCTTTACC
>JAFRZQ010000242.1 GCA_017442465.1 Anaerotignum sp.
ATGGGGTAAATGGTAGCTACTTCTGTAAATGCATAAGAGATATATGCAGCAGCTTCATTACCGTCCATGGTTTTCATGATTTTTGTGCTCATGGATGAAAAACTCCTTTCATATAGTTTTAAATAAATGACTTGTGAGTTTCCTGTGGAGAACTGCCGTGAAATGGGCATTCTTCTCCATCATTTGTACAATTTAATGTTAGAATATTTCAATTTTTTTGTCAATGAAGTATGCGTGTGTTTTGTGTACAAAATAAGGTACTTTTGCCTTTTCTGGCAGGGATTTCGGGGAGGGGCCATATTTGAAAACAGCGAAAATCAGATTTCTGGAAAAAGGGGAAGCGGCAAGGCTGCCCAAAGGGATGAAACTGCTGCCAAAAGCGGTGCAGCAAAAATACATAGAGACCTGCGGCTTTTATCGGCTGACAGCGGAGCGGGATGTCTTAACCGGTATTCTGCAGACGGAAGCGGAGAACGGCATGGTGCAGGTCTGGCGGAAAAATGCTGTGAAGCTGATGGAACGGCTGAAAAAAGAAGGGATAGAGATCGTTATCCCACCCATAGAGGGAGAATTACCGAGAGATATCCTGCCCTTTGCGGAAGGCAGAAAGCTGACGAATCTCTTCGCTTTCGAGGGGGCGGCGGAAGCCTTGCGCAGACAGGGGAAAAATCCGGAGGAGTGTCGATACCTTATGGTGGGAGGAAATGAGGATGCATGGAGAGCTGCCCTGACTTCCATGGGTAATGAAGTGAATCATCTGGCCATTTTTACCCTTGACCCGGACAGTGCGAAGGAACTGATTCAGGAATTATTTGAAGAACGGGGGCTGATGACGGAAGTCTTTTCTTCTCCGAAAAATCAGGTGTTTTCTCAGGCGGATGTGGTGTTTGGCTGCGGCATGGAGCAGCGGGCCTATGAGTTTATGCTGAAAGAGGGGACGATCTGGATCGATTTAGCCGGAAATCGCCCTGTGCTGCGGCGGCTCATGGAAAAACGGCCCGATGTAGTTGCTGTGGATGGGTTCTTTTTCAAAAAAGACGGTTTGCAGACAGAGGGGCGGTTTGCGGAAGCGGAGGCCTTCCTTTCCTGCCCGATTTTTCGGGAAAATTTTCGGTTTTCATTGGCAGAAGCTGCCAGAAATGAGATGTTATGTGAATTGCAGGAGAAGGGATATGCCGTTTCCGGCTTTTCTGCACTGGGAAAACGGGTGAAAATCCGCAGAAACCCTTGAATTTACAAGGAAAAACATTGACAAAGGATAGAAAAGTGGTATATAATCTATCAATGGTTCAGGAGGGGAATAAAAAACCCTCCGTTTTTCCTTGTAATAAGGAAGCATATAAAGTGATTAGATTAGGAGTGACATTACCCATGGCAGAAAAGAAAGTTGTACTGACTTATGAAGGTCTGAAAAACATGGAAGCAGAACTGGAAAACCTGAAAACAGTTCGCAGAAAAGACGTAGCTGAAAAAATCAAAGAAGCAAGAGGTCAGGGCGACCTTTCCGAAAACGCCGAATATGATGCTGCAAAAGAAGAACAGGCTGAAATCGAAGCAAGAATCGTTCAGCTGGAAAAAATGCTGAGAAATGCAGAAGTCATCGATGAAGAAGGCGGCGCAAAGGATACTATCAGCCTGGGTGCAACAGTAACCGTGCTGGATGTGGAATTTGAAGAAGAAATGGAATACACGATCGTTGGTTCCGCAGAAGCTGACCCCATGAACGGCAGAATCTCCAACGAATCTCCCGTAGGTATGGCACTGATCGGCCATAAGGAAGGCGATTCCGTTTCCATCGATACACCCGACGGCGAAGCGATCTTCAAGGTACTGAAAATCAAAAAGTAATTTTTCTATAGAAACAAAAGTAACAAAAGGAGGTACACCAAAGTGGCAGAAGAAAACAAAGAAGTTCTGGAACTGACCCAGCAGGAACTGAGCGAACAGAACAGAATTAGACGCGAAAAACTGGCACAGATGCAGGAAGAAGGCAAAGACCCCTTCCAGATCGTAAAATATGACGTAACACACCACAGCGACGAAATCAAAAATGCTTTCGAAGAACTGGAAGGCAAAGATGTTTGTATCGCTGGCCGTATGATGAGCAAACGTATCATGGGTAAGGCATCCTTCTGCAATATCCAGGACAGAAACGGCAACATGCAGTCCTATGTAAGCAAAAACGACATCGGCGAAGAAGCTTACGCTGCATTCAAAAAATACGACATCGGTGATATCATCGGTATCAAAGGCTTCGTATTCAAAACAAAAACAGGCGAAATTTCCGTACACGCAAAAGAAGTAGTACTGCTGAGCAAATCCCTGCAGGTACTGCCCGAAAAATTCCACGGTCTGAAAGACCAGGAACTGCGTTACAGACAGAGATATGTTGACCTGATCGTGAACCCCGAATCCAGAGATACATTCATCAAACGTTCCAGAATCATCACAGAAATCAGAAAATTCCTGGATTCCAAGGGCTTCCTGGAAGTTGAAACACCTGTACTGCAGACAATCCCCGGCGGTGCGTCCGCAAGACCTTTCATCACACACCATAACACACTTGATATCGATATGTACTGCCGTATCGCTCTGGAACTGCCCCTGAAGAGACTGATCGTTGGTGGCTTTGAAAGAGTATACGAAATCGGCCGTGTATTCAGAAACGAAGGTATCTCCGTTCGTCATAACCCTGAATTTACACTGATGGAACTGTATCAGGCGTACACAGATTACAACGGTATGATGGATATCACAGAAGATATGTTCCGTACAGTAGCACAGAACGTTCTGGGCACAACAACAGTGAACTATGGCGGCCACGAAATCAAACTGGGCGAACCCTTCGCAAGAATCACAATGGTTGATGCTGTAAAACAGCACACAGGTATCGACTTCGACCAGGTGAAAGACACAGAAGAAGCGAAAGCCATCGCAAAAGAAAAAGGCGTGGAATTTGAAGATCGTCACCAGAAAGGCGATATCCTGAACCTGTTCTTCGAAGAATTCGTAGAACATAACCTGATCCAGCCTACATTTATCATTGACTATCCCGTTGAAATCTCTCCTCTGACAAAGAGAAAACCCGATAAACCCGAATTCACAGAAAGATTCGAACTGTTTATCGTTGGTAGAGAATACGGCAATGCTTACTCCGAACTGAATGACCCCATCGACCAGAGATCTCGTTTCGAATATCAGGAATTCCTGAGAGAAAACGGCGATGATGAAGCGAATATGATCGATGAAGACTTCCTGACAGCTCTGGAATATGGTATGCCTCCTACAGGCGGTCTGGGTGTGGGTATCGATAGATTCGTAATGCTGCTGACAGAATCCGTTTCCATTCGTGATGTCATTTTGTTCCCTACAATGAAACCAATCAACGACTAAATGTTGATTTTTCGGGCTTTTCAGAGTGTCCGTGTTGGCTACTACAACGATTACTACAACAAATTCGTGAAGAATGGTGTAGAAATATGAAGTAAATGTAGTAGAAAAAAGTTTTGAACCCAACAGAATAATGATTAAAGATCAAGGACTTTCCTTTAGAAAAAATCTAAGGGAAAGTCCTTTTTTCATTTGCAATATGGGAAAGGCTGGGAGGGACACAATATGAGTATACAATTTGATTATTACTATGGAAGGGAAGCCGAGCAATTTGCGTTTTATCAGGTGCCGAAGTTTCTTTTTAAGGATGAACGGTTCAAGAAATTATCCAGCGATGCCAAAATCCTGTATGGAATTATGCTGGATCGAATGTCGCTGTCTGTGAAAAACAGATGGTTTGACGAGCATAATCGGGTCTACATATATTATGCGACCGCAAGCATTATGGAAGATCTGGGTTGTGCGAAAGAGAAATGCACAAAAGTAGTTTCTGAGCTTAAGGAAATTGGTCTGATCGAGAAGAAACGGCAAGGACTTGGAAAGCCTGACAAAATCTTTGTGAAGAATTTTATTTCTGTTGAATCTGGGACAGGGGATTGCCTGCAGCATCCAGAAGTTCGGAAATCAAACTTCAAGGATACGGAAAATCCGACTTCTGGAAGTTCGATGGGCAAAACTGCGGAAAGCGGAAAATCGAACACGAATAATACTGAGAAGAATAATACTGATTCCAACGATACTGAATCTAATCTTATCGTATGTGAAAGTGATGAGATGAGAGAAGATGTGATTTACGGGCAGATCATCAAGGAAAATATAGCTTATGATGATTTGTTGACAGTGTACCCACAAGAAGAAGCCGCCATTGAGGGTATTTATGACCTGATTTTGGATACTGTGATTTCCCAAAGTGATGAAATCATTGTTGCCAGCAGCAAATATCCTGCGGATCTGGTAAAAAGTAAATTCCTGAAGCTGAATTATAGCCATGTGGAATATGTTTTGGAATGCCTGCAGAAAAATACCAGTGCGGTAAAAAATATGAAAAAGTACCTGTTGGCTGCATTGTTCAACGCACCGTCAACGATGGACAGTTATTACAGAGCACAGGTGAATCACGATATGCCCCAGTTTGCTCAGAACAGAAAATATCCGAAAGACTGAATTTTGTCGGGGGTTAGGAATGATTGAAAATCATTCCGTAAGGGGGCGGGTTAGACCCCTTGGATTTTCTTTATTGGGAGCAGGGCGACCATAAAGAAAATGGGGTGTTCAGAGGGGGTAACCCTTTGGCAAGATAAACGCGCGGAGCAAGTGGTGGAAGATTGCCTGCAATCTGCCATATCTTGTATGGCAGATCAGAAATATGATAGTTCTGGAAGGAGTGAGATTATGGCAAGCGTAGAAAAATTTACCCATGGGGCTGTGGTGAATCAGCTACGGCATTGCAACAGAGAAATCGAAAATGATAATAACAAGGACATCGATCCTAACAGAACACATCTGAATTTTTCTCTCACGCCTGAAAGGAATATGAGTGATCTGGCGTATTACAAACAAAGAAAAGAAGAACTGTATTGCTATGGACGAGCTGATGTGAAAACGATGGCTGGCTGGATCGTGACGGCTCCGGCAGAACTAAAGACTAGAGAAGAAGAAATTACCTTTTTCAAGAGCACATATCAGTTTTTGGAAAACCGATACGGAAAAGAAAATGTGATTAGTGCCACCGTTCATTATGACGAGGGGAAAATGGAGAAATGCAAAGACCGCTGGGGCGAGTACCTCAGAGATGAAAATGGAGAAATCAGAAAAGAACTGATGCTTGGCAGACCGCATCTACATTTTAATTTCATTCCTGTAGTCGATGATAAAAATGCAAGGCACATCCAGACCGAGAAAATATGTGCGAATGATAGGCTGAATAAAAAAGAACTACAGTACTTCCATACCGATTTGCAGAAGCATTTGGAGATCGATGGCATAGATGCAAAAGTGATTACTGGCAAAACCAAAGCTCAGGGTAGAAACTATACTGTCGAAGAAATGAAAGAAAGATATGAAACGCAGAAAGAATTGGAACGGCTCAGAGAGATAGAGAAGAAATATAATCAGGTACATCAAAGAACATATAGAGAGGGGCGTTGGTAAATGGAACTTATCCGAAAGATTTTTGCAGTTGATTGGCAAGAATACCTTCCTATATTGACGACTATATCCATATGCTGTGTTGCATTTGTTTATATAGCAGAATTAAAGAGAAATATAGAGAAACGGCAGAACCAGTTGAAAAAAGCATCAAAAAGGAAAGCTAAAGGGATCATATTTGGTAAGCAGGGATTTTCAGTGGTTTATTCTCCGACACAGCAGGAAGGTCATGTTGCTGTTTTTGGCGGGAGTGGACTAGGGAAAACATCAGCTTTACTGATCCCAACATTGCGGAGTTGGAATGGGACAAGTTTCACCATCGATATAAGCGGAGATATTTGTAAGAATGTTAATATGCAGCGAAAAATGATATATGAACCGGCAAATCTTAATTCTGTACCGTATAATATTTTTGGAACGATCGATCGGATGGAGGATGAAGATGATCAGAATGAAGCATTGGAAGAAATCGCATTTCTTCTGATGCCTGATGATGAAAGGATGTCGGATACATCGAAATTTTTTCAAGTGGAAGGGAGAAAGATTTTAACAGCTGCATTGATCGCTTTTTATCATATTGGGATGGATTTTATACCGATTTGCGAAAAGATTGTGCGAAGTGGTTGGAAAGACTTGTTTCAGGCGATCGATGAAACGGGATATAATAAAGCAACACAATATATCAATTCCTTTGAAGGGGCTTCGGAGCAAAATACGGCAGGCTGCAAACAGTCCTGTGATATTGTTCTGAAACTCTTTGCAACCAATGAAAAAGTAAAGAAAACGATCCGCCGCCCCTCTGTAGGAGAAATTGATTTTTTACCTGTGAGAATCGAAAATCATAATGTTTTTGTTGTGGTAGAGGATAGCAAATTAAAAATATATGCTCCATTGTTACATATTATAACGGCACAGAGTCTGGAGTACTTCAGCCAGAGAAGCAACGAGAAAAAACATACGATTTTGTTTTGTCTGGATGAATTTGCAAGTCTTGGGAAAATGGAAATTACGGATGCCCTCCGAAAACTGAGGAAAAAACGGATCAGAATAATGATGCTAACGCAGTCCATGGCAGATATTGACTTAATCTATGGTCGAGATGAACGAATGGCGATGATGAATAATTATCGTTTCAAAGTGGTGCTTGGGGCGTCGGATACAGATACGCAGGAATATTTTGCGAAATTGATTGGGTATCAGGATACGAAAAAATATAGCAAATCTAAAAGTGCAAGCCAGACCACACAAATCGAAAGCGAAGCGAAAGAATGGGCGGTTGAGCCTGCGGAACTGGATAGACTGAAAAAGGAACTTGTGCTGTTGCATCCTGACGGATATATGAAATTGAAGAAAAATTTTTATTATAAATAATTTGATTTAAGGATAGAAAGGAATAGACTAAGATTGCTTTTTTATATACATTGCTATAAAATTAGACTTAAATAAAGTTCGTTTGAGATGGAGCGAAAAAATGG
>JAFRZQ010000243.1 GCA_017442465.1 Anaerotignum sp.
ATGAAATCCGTTTTGCCGAAGATAAACCAGGCATTTCCAATCTGCTGAGCATCTACTGTGCAGTGACTGGCAAAACGATCCAGGAAGCGGAAAGAGAATTTGCCGGTATGGGTTACGGTACATTCAAAACAGCAGTAGGTGAAGCCGTTGTTGCAGATCTGGAACCTGTGCAGAAACGTGTAAAAGAACTGGAAGCAAATAAAGATTATCTGGATGCAATCATCAAAGACGGTGCTGAAAAAGCAAGCCGCCTGGCAGACAGAACACTGACAAAAGTACAGAAGAAAGTAGGTTTTCCTCCTCGTATTCGTTGATAGGTTTGATTCCATAGGCGATACTTTCAGAAATGAGAGTATCGCTTTTCTTTTTGGTAAAAATATGATAGGAGGGATGGAAATGATAGAAGTGTACTCTTATGAAGAAATGGAACAGAAAAACCTGCCGTTGGATATATTGGAAGAAATGCGGTATTTCAGTTATGCTCGGTATGATAACTTTGAAAACTTCGATTGTATCAGTATTGAAATGCTGGACTTTGGCAATTTGTTATTGAGCAAAGGAAGTGTTTTATTTTATATATCACAGGATAAGACGTTTTGTTTCACTTCCAGAAAAGAAGAGGTTACTGCGCTATTTCAGGAGATAGACGAAAAGTTTACGGCAGAGCGAGCGATTTATGGTTTTTTTGAAGAAATGATAAAAGGAGATGATATCGCCTTTGACAGCATTGAAAAAGAAATCATGGAACTGGAGCAGGCACTGATCGTCACAGGAAAAAGAGATTGTGTTTCCGAAATCATCAGTCTGAGAAAAAGACTGATGGTGTTAAAAAAGTTTTTTGAACAGCTATTGAATGTATTGGATATATTGATGCAGAATGAAAATGAAATTTTTGATCGGAAAACGATCAGATCTTTTCAGATGCTGTACAGGAGGGCAGAACGCAGATTTCAGAATGTATTGAATCTGCGGGAAAGTGTGACACAGGTGCGGGAAAGCTACGAAGCAGAAGTGGATATCAGTTTGAATACGACGATGAAGATCTTCACAGTAGTTACAACGATTTTTTTGCCGCTGACGCTGATCGCTGGATGGTATGGCATGAATTTTCAGATGCCGGAGTATGGCTGGAAGCACGGATATTTATTTGTCACAGTGGTTTCCGCAGTATTTGTTCTGCTTGGCATTTTGTTTTTCAGAAGGAAAAAATGGTTTTGATTTGTATTTTGGAGAAAGACAGATGTAAAAATAGGCAAATCATTTTCGGAAAAAGATTGACAGAACGGAACAAAATGGTATAATAAACAAGTGTATATCGCAAGATATCGTTTAATGCGTTGATGAGGACAGTAGTCCTTTCCTGATCGCCACAGAGAGGGATGCCCCGAATATTCGGTGGGTGTGAGCATCCTGCTAGGGAGAGTGTACGAATACCACCTCTGAGCGGCTCTAATACAGCCCGGTGACTCCGTTATCGTCAGCAAATGAGTGGTTTTATTGGAACAATAAGGGTGGAACCGCGGGAGTAATCTCGTCCCTTTTCGTAGAGGAAAGTGGGCGATTTTTTTATGCTTAAAAATCGAGTCACTTTCTGTAAAATAATGTTCTAAAAAAGGAGAGAAAAAGCATGAAGATCACATTGAAAGACGGCGTAGTAAAAGAATTTGACAGCGCTGTATCCGTACTGGAAATCGCAAAATCCATCAGCGAAGGTCTGGCAAGAAATGCTTGTGCAGGTATCGTTGACGGCGAAGTAAAAGACCTGCGTTATGTAGTAGACAAAGACGCAGAAGTTTCTATCTGCACATTTGAAGATGAAGCTGGTAAACTGGCATTCCGCCACACAGCATCCCATATGCTGGCACAGGCTGTAAAACGCCTGTATCCCGAAGCTAAGATCGCTATTGGTCCTTCCATCTCTGACGGTTTCTACTATGACTTCGACAGAGAAAAAGCTTTCACACAGGAAGAACTGGAAGCACTGGAAGCTGAAATGAAGAAAATTGCGAAAGAAGATATCGCGATCGAAAGATTTGAACTGCCCAGAGCAGAAGCAATCAAATACATGGAAGAAAGAGAAGAACCTTACAAAGTAGAACTGATCCAGGATCTGCCCGAAGATGCTGTTATCTCCTTCTACAAACAGGGTGACTTCACAGACCTGTGCGCAGGCCCTCACCTGATGAGCACAAAAACAGTAAAAGCAATCAAACTGACATCTGTTGCTGGTGCTTACTGGAGAGGTTCCGAAAAGAACAAAATGCTGTCCAGAATCTATGGTACAGCTTACCCTAAAGCATCCGAACTGGAAGCATACCTGACAATGATCGAAGAAGCAAAGAAACGTGACCACAGAAAACTGGGCAAAGAACTGAAACTGTTCGCTATGCTGGATGAAGGCCCCGGTTTCCCCTTCTTCCTGCCTAAAGGTATGGTTCTGAAAAACACACTGCTGGAATACTGGAGACAGATCCATAAAGAAGATGGCTATGTAGAAATCTCCACACCCATCATCCTGAACAGAGAACTGTGGTACAGATCCGGTCACTGGGATCACTACAAAGATAACATGTACACAACAGTGATCGATGAAGAAGACTACGCAGTAAAACCCATGAACTGCCCCGGCGGTATGCTGGTTTACAAACAGGATATGCACTCCTACAGAGACCTGCCTATGCGTGTTGCTGAAATCGGTCTGGTACACAGACACGAAAAGAGCGGTGCTCTGCACGGTCTGATGCGTGTAAGATGCTTTAACCAGGATGACGCGCATATCTTCATGACAGAAGAACAGATCAAAGATGAAATCTCCGGCGTAATCAGACTGATCGACAGCGTTTACAGCCTGTTTGGTTTCAAATATCACATTGAACTGTCCACAAGACCCGAAGACAGCATGGGTTCCGACGAAGCTTGGGAAATCGCTACAAACGGTCTGCAGAATGCTCTGGATGAAAATGGCATCAGCTATGTGATCAACGAAGGCGACGGCGCATTCTATGGTCCTAAGATCGACTTCCACCTGGAAGACTCCATCGGTAGAACATGGCAGTGTGGTACAATCCAGCTGGATATGCAGATGCCCGAAAGATTCGAACTGGAATACACAGCTCCCGACGGCAGCAAAAAACGTCCCGTTATGATCCACCGTGTATGCTTCGGTTCCATCGAACGTTTCATCGGTATCCTGATCGAACACTTTGCAGGTGCATTCCCCGTATGGCTGTCTCCTGTACAGGTTAAGGTTCTGCCTATCTCCGAAAAATTCGCAGATTACGCAAACAGCGTAGCAGCAGCTCTGGATGCAGAAGGTATCCGTGTTGAAACAGACCACAGAGCAGAAAAGATCGGTTACAAGATCAGAGAAGCAAGAAACGAAAGAACACCTTACATCATTGTTGTGGGTGAAAAAGATCAGGAAGCAAACATGGTTTCCCTGCGTTCCAGAAAGAACGGCGAAGAAGGTCAGGTTACACTGGCAGACTTTATTGCAAGAATCAAAGAAGAAATCGCTACAAAAGTTCTGGACTAATCAGAAATTTCAAAGGCGGAGAGGTGACTCTCCGCCTTATTTTTATTGACTTTTCTGCCATTTTTCGATACAATAGCAAAGGTTGGAATCGGTTGAAAAAAGTTTAAAAAATGAACAAAAATGTGTTGACAATTTTGTATACAACTGATATACTACTACGGTAAACAAAGAAGAAGTTCCGCTTCTCACCTTATGGCATGGGCAAATAGGGTTAATACAGTATTCGAACAGAGGATAGCTCTGTTTTTCTGTGTGCGGCGGATTTCTTCCGGCGCTTTTTCTTTTTGAAAAAGTGCTTGTGGACACAGTACATTTGGGAGGTGCTTACCATTACTGAGTTAATGATTAACGAACAGATCAGAGACAAAGAAATCCGACTGATCGATGAAAACGGTGAACAGCTGGGTATCGTTTCTTCCAAGGAAGCGCAGAAAATCGCTGATGAAAGAAAACTGGACCTGGTAAAGATCGCTCCTACAGCGAAACCCCCCGTATGCCGCATTATGGACTACGGTAAATACAAATTCGATCAGGCGAAAAAAGAAAAAGAAGCCAGAAAGAAACAGAAAACAGTTGATGTAAAAGAACTGCGTCTGTCTCCCAGCATCGATACACACGATGTTCAGGTTAAGGTGAAAAAAGCCAATGAATTCCTGAAGGACGGCGACAAAGTAAAAATCAGCATTCGTTTCAGAGGCCGTGAAATCGGTCATTCCAAAGTAGGTATGCAGATCATGGAAGACTTTGCAAAAGCAACAGCAGAATTCGGCGTGATCGACAAACCTGCGAAAATGGAAGGCAAGAGCCTGGTTATGTTCCTTGCACCAAAGAACTGATCCGCAATGCGGAAGGAAACTATCACAAACATTTTTAGGAGGACAATACAATGCCTAAGTTGAAAACAAAAAAAGCAGCAGCTAAAAGATTCAAAGTTACTGGTACAGGTAAAGTAAAAAGAAACAAATCCAACACTCAGCATATCCTGGGTAAAAAGTCCAGAAAGAGAAAAAGAAATCTGAGACACGCTACAACAGCTGACAGAACAGTAGAAAACAAAATCAAAAAGACACTGATTCCTTACGCTTAATCGGCAGTTTCAGGGACATCAATTTTTCGAGAATACATTTTAGGAGGACTTTACAATGGCAAGAGTTAAAGGCGCGCTGAACGCTAGAAAAAAACATAAAAAAGTACTGAAACTGGCTAGAGGTTACAGAGGTGCTAGATCCAAACAGTACAGAGTAGCAAAACAGTCTGTAATGAAAGCAATGGCATTTGCATTCGCTGGCAGAAAACAGACAAAGAGAGAATACAGAAGCCTGTGGATCGTAAGAATCAACGCAGCTGCAAGAATGAACGAAATTTCTTACAGCAAACTGATTCATGGCCTGAAAGTAGCTGGCGTAAACATCAACAGAAAAATGCTGGCTGAACTGGCTGTATCTGATCCCGCTGCTTTCACAAAACTGGTTGAAACAGCAAAAGCAGCTCTGTAATTCATAACAGATTTGCAAATTATAGCTCTCATCTTCGGATGAGAGCCTTTTTATTATGCCGAAATGTATACTGCATAAAATAGAGGTTACGGTTGACAAAATATAGTAAACATTTATAATTGATACTATATTGTACAGATTTTAGTACGATGAAGTTTCAAAAGAAAAAGGCCTAAAGGCAAAATGAGGAGTGGTAAATATGAATAAAGAAACAAATCTGGCATGGGTAGGCAGAGATGAAAGCGTAATCGCACCTTGTCAACACCTGTCTTATTTCCCTATGACGATCGATCATATTGAACATGATATGATCTATGACGTAGAAGGCAATTCCTACATTGACTTCCTGTCCAGTGCGTCTTCTCTGAATCTGGGCAGCTGTAATTCTTTGATCACAAATGCTGTAAAAGAACAGCTGGATAAATATTCTCAGTACACCATCGTATATACATACGGCAAACCTGCAGTAGAATATGCAGAAAGACTGGCTTCTGTATATCCTGGCAAGATTCCTGTAAAAGTGGCTTTTGGCAACTGTGGTTCTGATGCCAACGATGCAGCAGTAAAATTCTGCCGTGCTTACACAAAGAGAACAAAAATCATCACATTCATCAATGGCTATCACGGCAGCACATACGGTTCTATGTCTATGTCCATGGTAACAACAAAGATGCGTGCAAAAATGGGTCCTACACTGCCTGATATCTATTGCTTCCCTTTCTATGATGAAACCATTGGTGATGCAAGATGTGAAAGAGAATGTGTAGCCGATCTTGAAAGAGCATTTGATACCTATCTGGATCCTGAAGAAGTAGCAGCGGTGATCATTGAACCCATTCAGGGCGATGCAGGTTTGCTGCCTGCCCATAAGATCTTCATGAAAAAACTGTATGAACTGTGTCAGAAATACGGCATCATGTTCATTGCAGAAGAAGTACAGCAGGGGTTCTACCGCAGCGGTAAGTTCTGGTCCATCGAACATTATGATATCATTCCCGATGGCATCATTATGGGTAAATCTGCCGGCGCAGGTTTCCCTTTGGGTGCTTTTATCGGCAAAGCGGAAATGATGGACGTTCTTCCTGCACCTGCACACCTGTTCACACTGAGCGGTAACGCTGTTTCCTGTGCAGCAGGTATTGCACAGTTTGACTATATGCAGTCTGAAGAATTCCAGAATATTCTGAAGGAAAATACAAAGATCATGAATGACTGTCTGGCTGATATCTGCAAAAAACACCCTGATGTAGCATTCAGCACTAGCGGCATTGATATGTCCAAAGCATTGGTAATTAAGAAGAGAAATGAAAACGGCAATATGGTTCCCGATCCTGATGGTGCGTATAAGATCCTGTTCCGTGCTTTCGAAAAAGGTCTGCTGGTCATCTCTTTGGCGGGCAATAGACTGCGTCTGCAGCCACCTCTTAACATTAAACCTGAAAACCTGAAACGCGGCTTTGAAATTATTGAAGAAGCAATTGTTGATTATAAAGCAGGTCTGATCACAGATGAATGCCTGAAATATCGTAACGGCTGGTAATTGCTCAATTAAAAAACCCCGACTGAGTCGGGGTTTTTCTTTTGTCTATTTATTTACAGAGCAGGAGATACAGGTCATTTACGTTTGTTCCTGTAGGACCCGTTACAATGAGAGCATTGGCTTCCGCCAGTGCGCAGTTAGAATCATTTTCTGCCAGAACAGCGGAAATGGAAATACCTTTTTCAGCAAGGATCGTTTTAGTGCTGCCGTCCACGATACCGCCTGCAGCGTCTGTGGGACCATCTGTACCATCAGAACCAACAGCAGCCACAATCACACCTTCCATACCACTGATACCTTCAGCAGCAGAAAGAGCAAGCTCCTGATTTCTGCCGCCTTTGCCTTTGCCTGTAATGTGAACGATGGTTTCGCCGCCGCAGATGACAGCGCACGGAGGTTTCAGGGGCAGACCGTCCTTTTGGATGGTTTTTGCGATAGAAGCAAGGAATTTACCTGCTTCCTTTGCTTCGCAGTCCAGCATATTTGTCAGGATCAATGGTGTATATCCGAGGGATGCCGCTGTTTTTGCTGCATCTTCACAAAGTTGTGTGACACTGCCCGTGATTTCCATTGTTACATTGGAAAGGCATTTAGGGGTTTCCTTTTTCAACTGGTTTTTCATTGTATCAGTCAGCTTGAGGCCATATTTTTCTACTACAGCAAAAGCTTCTTCGGAAGTAGAAGTGTCGGCACATGCGGGGCCAGAAGCGATGGAATCGGGTCTGTCGCCTAAAATATCGCTAAGGGCAATGCAGTATACTTTTGCAGGGGAACAAAGTTCAGCAAATCTGCCGCCTTTTACGGCGGAAAGGTGTTTGCGGATGGTATTCATTTCCACAATATCTGCGCCGCACTTTAACATCTGGTCTGTGATATCCAGAAAATCATCCAGTGTCAGATCACCTGCAGGACTTTCAAAAAGTGCAGAACCGCCGCCGGAAACCAGGAAAAAGACGATATCTTTTTCTGTCAGATCAGAGACGGCATCAATGATCTTTTTTGTTCCGCTGATGGTATTTTCATCAGGAAGGGGATGCCCGGCTTCCAGAATAGTAAATCCCGGGATTTCGCCCTGCGAATGATCGTATTTTGTCAGAACGATGCCTGTGTCGATCTTATGCGGGATATTTTCTGCTGCAGCTCTTGCCATATTCCACGCAGCTTTACCGATAGAAACCACAATGACTTTTCCTTCGAAGTCAAAATGTTTGCCATGGATGGCTTTTTTAACAGCTTCATCGGGCAGGGATGCCTGAATTGCGTCCAGAAGGATTTTTCTGGCATCTGTTTGAAATGTATTCATATATGGGCCTCCTCCTTTATTTTGATTTCTGTTTTTAGTGTATCACAGGCAAACGAAAATAAAAATAGTGTTTTATACAAAGAAAAAGAGAGCCAATGGAAAGGGCTCTCTGATTAAAGGGGAGGGTATGTATACTATGTCTTTACGCATCCTTATCATTAAGGACATATTCATCATAACCTGTCAATATGAATTTGCTATGACCGAATTGTGAACGTTTTGTAAACATTTTGATGTGTTGCAAAAGATACTGTTATTCTTCCTGTTTTCGTGTAAAATGAAGAAGAAAGGAGTGATATATTTGCTTGGAAAACAGGAAATAAGAGCATTTTTGGATGAAAAAGGCTTGAAATATGAATGGATCGAACATGAAGCAGTTTATACCATCGAAGATATGGTGCGTCTAGGGCTGGAAGAAAATAAGGATGTGGCAAAAAATCTTTTCTTAAGAGACCAGAAGGGAAAACGACATTTTCTGATTGTCATCCGCGCGGATAAACAGGCAAATCTGAAAGAACTTGGTGAAAATCTGGGGATCGGGAAACTTTCCTTTGCCTCTGAAGAACGTCTGGAGAAATATATGAAGCTGAAAAAAGGCGCAGTGACACCTTTGGGAGTATTGAATGATGAAAATTGTGCAGTGGAAGTTTTCTTTGATAAAGATTTTTTGGAAATGGAGAAAATCGGCGTGCATCCAAATGAGAACACGGCTTCTGTATATCTGTCTCCCGATGATTTGCTGAACATCATTCGAGAACATGGGAATTCCCTCGAGATCGTTTCCTTTGCATGATTTTATCACAAAAAATACATTGAGAAGTACTTGCTTTTATGGTATACTTAAATGTACTTGTGGAAAGAATGTCCTTTCTGCAAGGGGAATACTTATTGGGAGGAAACGACCATGGAAATCAAAGCTGGAACTGCTGTGAAACCCAGTGAACTGGAACTGGCGAGACAGCTGGAATATATCCGAATCATTCGTGATAAAAACGATGCATTCGAAGCAGAAAATGGCAGAAAGAAAAAGTTCTATAGCCTTGCAATGGGCTGCCAGATGAACGCTCATGACTCTGAAAAACTGGAAGGCATGCTGTTTGAAATGGGCTTCGAGCCCACAGATGTGGAAAAAGAAGCAGATTTTATTATCTATAACACATGCTGCGTAAGAGAAAATGCAGAACTGAAGGTATATGGCAAACTGGGCTGGCTGAAGCATTATAAAGAAACAAAGAATCCGAATGCTATCATTGCTCTCTGTGGCTGTATGATGCAGCAGGAAACTGTCCTGCAGACCTTGCGTCAGAAATACCGCCATGTAGACATTGTTTTTGGCACATTCAATCTGTACAAGCTGCCTGAACTGGTAGCGACCCGTATGGAAAGCGACAGAACCGTATATGATATCTGGCAGGAACATCAGGAAGTGGTGGAAGACCTGCCTATCATCAGACATTTCCCTTATAAGGCGTCTGTAAATATCATGTTCGGCTGTAATAATTTCTGTTCTTACTGCATCGTACCTTATGTACGCGGCAGAGAACGCAGTCGTACTCCCGAGGATATTATTGCGGAAGTACGCAAACTGGCAGCAGACGGTGTAAAAGAAGTCATGCTGCTTGGTCAGAATGTAAATTCTTACGGAAAGAATCTGGACAACCCTGTTTCCTTCGCAGAATTGCTGCGAATGGTAAACGAAGTGGAAGGCATTGAACGCATCCGTTTTATGACTTCTCATCCCAAAGATCTTTCCGATGAATTGATAAAGGCGATGGCGGAATGTGATAAGGTATGTAAATATCTGCATCTGCCTGTTCAGAGCGGCAGCAGTGAGATCCTGCGCCGAATGAACCGCCACTACACCAAAGAATCCTATATGGAGATTGTGCGCAAGGCGAGAGAGGCGATGCCCGGTATTACCCTGAGCACAGATATCATCGTAGGTTTCCCCGGTGAAACAGAAGAAGACTTCCAGCAGACGCTGGATGTCATCCGTGAAGCACGTTACAGTACAGCTTTCACATTTATTTATTCCAAGCGAACAGGAACCCCTGCGGCAGTAATGGAAAACCAGGTGCCCGAAGATGTGGTAAGTGATCGCTTTAACAGAATGCTGGATGTGCTGAATCCCATTGTCCATGAAGTTCATGAAGAACAGGTGGGCAAGGTAATGACCGTCTTTGCGGAAGAAGTGAGCAAACAGAACAGCTCTATCCTGACGGGACGCGCCGACAATAATATGCTGGTGCATTTCCCCGGCACGGAAGATATGATCGGACAGATGGTTTCCGTTAAAATCATCGATAACAAAACATTTTATTTGATTGGTGAAAGGATTTAAGGTGAACAATTATGGCAACAGTATTTGAAATGGCAAGAGCATTGGGCGAAGAACTGCAGAAAACTCCTCAGGTGGAAGCACTGCTGGCAGCAAAAGAAGCATACGAAAAAGATCCTGAAGTTTCCAAACTGGTAGCAGAATATACACAGCTGCACTATGATTTCGAAGCTAAAATGCAGCAGGGTGGTATCGAAATCGAAGAACAGAGAGCATACAACGAAAAAATGAAAGAAATGGGCGAAGCAATCAGAACAAACAAATTGGCTTCCGATCTGTATGTTGCTGAACAGAACTTCAATAACTTCATGAACGCAGTATTCAACATTATTACAGCTACACTGACAGGTGAAGAACCTGAACAGGCTGGTGGCTGCGATCCCAGCTGCTGCTCTTCCTGCGGCGGCGGCTGCCACTAAGGAATTCGCCAAAAACAGGTTTTTGGCGAGGTTAGACAGATGAATAAACAGACGAGTTCCAGCGGCAAAATGCCTTGAAACTCGCTGTTTTCCTCAGCAGAAGTGAATTCTGCTTGCGGATTTTATACGGAAAACTCTTTGTTTTCCGTACCTTTCCGCATTTATATTGAAATTTGATTACCCGAACTCCTTTTCAGGGGTTCGGGTATGCTTGCTAAAAAAGGAGAAGGAGGAAGGACATCCATGGCGAAGATCACACCCATGATGCAGCAATACTTTGAAATCAAAGAAAACTATAAGCATTGCCTGCTCTTTTTCCGTTTAGGTGACTTTTATGAAATGTTTTTTGAAGATGCGGTTATTGCATCTAAGGAACTGGAGATCACTCTGACGGGGAAGGACTGGGGACAGGAAGAAAGAGCCCCCATGTGCGGCGTGCCTTTCCATTCTGCTGATGGTTATATTGCCCGTCTGGTGGAAAGAGGTTATAAGGTGGCGATCTGCGAACAGGTGGAAGATCCAAAGGCAGCAAAAGGCTTGGTAAAGCGTGATGTTGTCCGCGTGATTACGCCCGGTACTGTGGTGGATAATACTGTTTTGGATGAAACCAAGAATAACTACATCCTCTCCGTTTACAGCTCCAATAGTGGTTATGGTATCGCAGTCTGCGACGTGACCACAGGCGAATTCCAGACAACGGAATTCGGCAGCGTACAGGCGGCAGCAAAAATACTGGATGAAACGGCTCGTTTTTCCCCTGCAGAACTAATTTGCAACTATGAGTTTCTGGGAAGTCCTCTGGCGAAGGAAATTGAGCAGAGATTCCGTTTATACCTCAATGATATCGACAGTCGTATGTACGATTATAATACTGCAAAGGATGCACTGCTGAAGCATTTCAAGGTGAAAACGCTGGAAGGCTTCGGTTTGAAAAAGAAACTGCTGGCAACAGCGGCTTCCGGTGCGCTGATGTGGTATCTGAATGAAACACAGAAAAATGATCTGAGTCATATCTCCAGCCTGAAATATTATACAACCGGTGATTTTATGCTGTTGGACGTTTCCAGCCGCAGAAATCTGGAACTGACTGAGACCATGCGCGAGAAGAACAAAAAAGGTTCTCTTCTGAGTGTTCTGGATAAGACCCAGACAGCTATGGGGGCAAGACTTCTGCGCAAATGGGTGGAACAGCCCCTGCTGTCCAAGGATGAGATCAATAAACGTCTGGATGG
>JAFRZQ010000244.1 GCA_017442465.1 Anaerotignum sp.
GTTGAATGTGTTGAACATATCTCTTTCGGGGATGTTGCCTTTTTCCATGATCAGATCGAAAATGGCAGGTGTACGCAGGGATGCTTTATTGATTTTTGCACCGAAGCCTTTAGGGATGGATCTGGGGATATTTTCATAGAAACCGCCGCCTGTGATGTGGGAAACAGCTTTTACTGTTACTTCTTCAAACAGAGCCAGCATGGGTTTTACATAGATTTTTGTAGGAGCCAGCAGAGCTTCGCCGATGGATTTGCCGCCCAGTCTTTCCAGAGGAGTCTTAATGTCAGCGTTTTCTACATCCAGTGCACGACGTACCAGAGAGAAACCGTTGGAGTGAACACCGCTGGAAGGCAGAGCCAGGATAACGTCGCCTTCTTTGATTGTTTTGTTGTTCAGGATTTTATCTTTATCCACAACACCAACAGCAAAACCAGCCAGATCGTATTCATCTTCAGGATAGAAGCCGGGCATTTCTGCTGTTTCGCCGCCGATCAGGGATGCGCCGGACTGAACACAGCCTTCTGCAACACCTCTAACGATGGAAGCGATCTTTTCGGGGAAGTTTTTGCCAACTGCAATATAGTCCAGGAAGAACAGAGGTTTTGCACCTACGCAGATGATATCGTTTACGCACATAGCTACGCAGTCGATACCTACTGTGTCATGTTTATCCATCAGGAATGCCAGTTTCAGTTTTGTACCAACACCGTCAGTACCGCTTACCAGTACGGGTTTTGTGATACCTGTCATATCCAGTTCGAACAGACCGCCAAAACCGCCGATATCACCCATTACGCCGGATGTCATTGTTCTTGCAATGTGTGCTTTCATCAGTTCTACTGCTTTGTAACCAGCTGTGATATCTACGCCGGCAGCTTTGTAACTTTCGCTGAAGCTTTTCATTTTTATACTCCTCCCTTAAAACAACAATTTCTTATTGTATCATTACCTTTTATAATATGTGTTTAGAATTGCATTAAATCATTTTATATAAAGTCAATCGACCTTATTTCGCATACTTCGCTTCCAGTGCTGCATTCTTTTCCAGAACCTTTGCTGCTGCTTCTGCTCTTGCTGCATCCAGTTTTGCTGCCAGATCTTTGTCTTCCACAGCCAGGATCTGAATTGCCAGAAGCGCTGCATTTTCTGCACCGTCGATGGCTACAGTCGCAACGGGCAGACCGCTGGGCATCTGCACTGTGGAAAGCAGTGCATCCAGACCATCCAGTGTGGAAGATTTGATGGGGATACCAATTACAGGAAGTGTTGTGTTTGCTGCCATAGCACCTGCCAGATGGGCTGCTTTGCCAGCTGCTGCGATGATGGCACCAAAGCCGTTTTCTCTTGCGCCTTTTGCAAATTCACTTGCTTCCACAGGTGTTCTGTGAGCAGAATAAACATGCGCTTCAAAGGGTACACCGAATTTTTCCAGTGTTGCCATTGCTTTTTCCACTACAGGCAGATCGCTGTCGCTGCCCATAACGATACCGATTTTCTTCATAAGTAACCTCCTGATAATCGTTCTCTTATCGCCTTTTTCATGACATACGTAAAAGGGCAGTCCTATTCCGTATTTTTCGGAAAACAGGACTGCCCAGACGGTCGGCTCAAGCAGTTCTGTACTGCTTCTTTCCGGTCTTTTGCTCCCCTGTGGTCACCCACTGATTCCGTCAGTCACAAAAAACCGCATAAAATTACATTCTCAGTCTAACACATCGGTTTTCCAGTGTCAATAAATTCCACAATACCCCTTCCTATAACTTCTTATAGTATACACCGACAGAAAGCACACAAAATCTTGACACGAAATGACCTTTGTGATATAGTATTGAAGATTTAGAGAAAATTCAATTTTTGACCCGATTAGCGAACGAAAGGAGAGATCACTTTGAACTACATTTTGACTAACGCAAACGTATTTGTTCAGGGCAATTTCATCAAATCCAACGTATTTATCGCCAACGGTATCATCAGCGAAATTTCCAGCCGTGCACCTCAGGGTGAGTGCCCCATTTTTGATATGGACGGTTTGTTTGTATTTCCCGGTTTTATTGATGTTCACGTACATCTGAGAGAGCCGGGCTTTTTTTATAAAGAGACCATCAAAACCGGCACTCTGGCAGCAGCACACGGCGGCTACACCGCAGTCTGCTCCATGCCAAATCTGAACCCTACGCCCGACTGCATGGCAAATCTGGAACCCCAGCTGAAAGCCATCCGCGAAACAGCCTGCATCGAAGTTGTACCCTACGGCACTCTCACCATCGGTGAAATGGGTGAAACTCTGGCTGCTATCGACGAACTGGCTCCCCATGTCTGCGCCTTCTCCGACGACGGTCGCGGCGTGCAGAATGACGAAATGATGCTGGAAGCCATGAAAAAAGTCAGCGGCCACAACATGATCGTTGCAGCCCACTGTGAAGACAACTCCCTGCTCTTCGGCGGTTACATCCACAAAGGTGAATATGCTGAAAAACATGGACATAGAGGCATCTGCTCCGAAAGCGAATGGAAGCAGATCGAAAGAGACCTGAAACTGGTGAAGGAAACAGGCGTGAAATATCATGTCTGCCACATTTCCACAAAAGAAAGCGTGGAACTGATCCGTCAGGCAAAAGCGAACGGTCTGGATGTGACCTGTGAAACAGCACCCCACTACCTGACCATGAACGATTCCATGCTGCAGGAAGACGGCAGATTCAAAATGAATCCCCCTATCCGCTCTGCAGAAGACCAGAAAGCACTGATCGAAGGTATCCTGGACGGCACCATCGACATGATCGCCACAGACCATGCGCCCCATTCCGCTGAGGAAAAGGCGAAGGGTCTGGAAAAGAGTATGATGGGTGTTGTGGGTCTGGAAACCGCCTTCCCCGTTCTTTACACAGAACTGGTGAAAAAAGGTGTTATCACACTGGAAAAACTGATCGAACTGATGCATACAAATCCCAGAAACCGTTTTGGCATCGGCACTGCTCTGGAAGTTGGACAGCCTGCCAGCCTGACTGTTTATGATCTGGAAAAGGAATATACCATCGATCCCGAAACCTTCCTGACCATGGGCCGCGCAACTCCCTTCAAGGGCAACACAGTCTGCGGTGCATGCAAGATGACCATGTATAAGGGCAACATCGTCTGGAAAGACAAAAAATAAACGATAACTAAGCTATATCGTATGGCAGGAAAAGCGATTCTTGCGATAGAGAATCCCACCTCTCTCCGTACTCAGATATGTAACTAAATCCAATTCACGCATTTACTTACAAGGAGGAAAATTTTATGCCAAAGAGAACTGACCTGAAAAAAATCCTGATCATCGGCTCCGGCCCCATCGTTATCGGCCAGGCAGCTGAATTCGACTATGCAGGTACACAGGCTTGCCTTGCCCTGAAAGAAGAAGGCTATGAAGTAGTACTGGTGAACTCTAACCCTGCTACTATCATGACAGACACAACCATCGCAGACAAAGTGTATATGGAACCCCTGACACTGGAATATATCGCAAAGATCCTGCGTTATGAAAGACCCGACGCTATCCTGCCCGGTATCGGCGGTCAGACAGGTCTGAATCTGGCAATGCAGCTGGCGAAAAAAGGCGTTCTGAGAGAATGTCAGGTTGAACTGCTGGGCACATCCATCGACAGTATCGAAAGAGCGGAAGACCGTGAACTGTTCAAAGCGATGTGCGA
>JAFRZQ010000245.1 GCA_017442465.1 Anaerotignum sp.
GACGTAGGTCAGGGCAAAGAAACAGATGGTCTGGAACAGAAAGCCCTTTCCACAGGCGCTTCCAAACTGTATATCGAAGACCTGACAGAAGAATTCATCGTAGATGCCATCTACCCCTGCATCAAAGCAAACGCAGTATATGAAGGCAAATACCTGCTGGGTACATCCATGGCTCGTCCCATCATTGCAAAAAGACTGGTTGAAATCGCAAAACAGGAAGGCGCAACAGCCATCTGCCACGGCGCAACAGGCAAAGGCAATGACCAGGTTCGTTTCGAACTGACAGTAAAAGCACTGGCACCCGAAATGAAGATCATCGCGCCCTGGAGACTGGATACATGGACAATGAAATCCCGTGAAGATGAAATCGAATATCTGGCACAGCATGGCATTCCCTTCGAAGCAAGCCATGACAACTCCTACAGCCGCGACAGAAACATCTGGCACCTGAGCCACGAAGGTCTGGAACTGGAAGACCCCGCAAACGAACCCAACTATGACCACATCCTGCAGCTGGGCGTAACACCCGAAAAAGCTCCCGATGTGCCTGAATATGTAACACTGGACTTTGAAAAAGGTATCCCCGTAGCCGTAAACGGCGAAAAACTGGGTCCCGTGGAAATGCTGACTCTGCTGAACGAAATCGGCGGCAGAAACGGTGTTGGTATCACAGATATCTGCGAAAACCGTGTAGTTGGTATGAAATCCCGCGGTGTATATGAAACACCCGGCGGTACAATCCTGTACTATGCACACCGCGAACTGGAATACCTGTGCTCCGATAAGAAAACACAGGCGTTCAATGAAATCGCTTCCAACAAATTCACAGAACTGGTTTACTCCGGCGAATGGTACACACCTCTGCGTGAAGCACTGAGCGCATACTTCGACAGCGTAAACGAAACAGTAACAGGTACAGTTAAACTGAAACTGTACAAAGGCAATATCGTTCCCGCAGGCGCAACATCTCCTTACAGCCTGTACAACGAATCCATCGCATCCTTCGCAACAGGCGATCTGTACAACCACAAAGACGCTGACGGTTTCATCAACCTGTTCGGTCTGTCCATGAAAGTACGCGCTATGATGCTCAACAACAACAAATAAAAGACCTTGGGGCTCTGCCCCAATACCCCGGCAGGGGATAATCCCCTGCACCCTATACTGGCATCAAACTACCGTTTGATGCAGAGATAAATTATACATAAGACAAAAAAATACTCCTGTCACTTCTGATAGGAGTATTTCTAATTATAACCACCACGCAAACAGAAGTATTTCTGTTTGCAACTCGGGGTCCAGGGGAATGATTCCCCTGGCAGGAGCGTGGGGACAGCGTCCCCACAAAAAGAAAGGAGTAAATTACAATGGCTAAACTTTGGGGCGGACGCTTTACACAGTCCACAGACAGCTTTACAGACCACTTCCATTCCTCTATCTCCTTCGATAGCAGAATGTATAAAGAAGATATCACAGGCAGCATGGCCCATGCCAAAATGCTGGGCAAACAGGGCATCATCCCTGCCGCTGACGCAGAACTCATTATCAAAACTCTGAAAGAGATCCTTGCTGATATCGAAGCAGGCAAGGTAACTTTCGACGAAAAAGCAGAAGATATCCATATGAATGTGGAAACCATCCTCATCAGCCGCATCGGCGACGTGGGCAAACGCCTGCACACCGGCCGCAGCCGTAACGATCAGGTGGCACTGGATATCCGTATGTACACCAAAAAAGAAATCACAGAGATCAAAGCACTGGTGAAAAACCTGATGGTAACTCTGAACGATTTCGCTGCTGACCATACAGAAACCATCATGCCCGGCTATACACACCTGCAGCGTGCCCAGCCCGTTACTCTGGCACACCACCTGCTGGCGTATGTGGAAATGTTCAAACGTGACTATGACCGCCTGTGCGATACATATAAACGTACCGACGTGATGCCTCTGGGCAGCGGCGCACTGGCAACGACTACATACCCTCTGGATCGTTATTTTGTCATGGAAGAACTGGGCTTCTCCGCCATCACAATGAACTCCATGGACGGCGTTTCCGACCGTGATTTCTGCATCGAACTGGCTTCCGCTCTGTCCATTATGATGATGCACCTGAGCCGCTTCTGCGAAGAAATCATCCTCTGGAGCAGCCATGAATTCCATTTCGTGGAACTGAGCGATGCCTACTCCACAGGTAGCAGCATCATGCCCCAGAAAAAGAACCCCGATATGGCAGAACTGATCCGCGGCAAAACAGGCCGTGTGTACGGCCACCTGATGCAGCTTCTGACAACCATGAAAGGCCTGCCTCTGGCATACAATAAAGATATGCAGGAAGATAAGGAAGGCCTGTTCGACGCCATCGACACTGTAAAAATGTGCCTGCCCGTATTCACAAATATGATCGCAACTATGACAGTGAAAAAAGATGCTATGCTGAACGCAGCAAAAGGCGGCTTCACCAACGCAACAGACGCGGCTGACTGGCTGGTAAAACAGGGCGTGCCCTTCCGCGATGCCCATGAGATCATCGGCAAACTGGTACTGTACTGTATCGAACATAACACAAATCTGGATGACCTGTCTCTGGAAGAATATAAAGCGCTCTCCCCCGTATTCGACGATAGCGTTTACGCTGCTATTAACGTAAATGAATGCGCACAGGCAAGAAAAGTGGTTGGCGGCCCCGCAAAAGAAGCAACAACAATGGCAATCGCCAATAATAAAGCATATTTCGAAACAATCTGATTTTGCCGCGCCGAAGGCAAATAAAGTTTGGATCAAACCTTTTCAAAGGTTTGCAGAGCGCGAGACTGGTCTCGCATAAAGATAATAAAAATCAAGGCTATCTCTATTTCGAGATAGCCTTTTCTTTTTGTTTGCTTTATAATCAAAACAGACTACTACATTTCGATTGGAGGAACTCACCTTGAAAAAAGTTACTTTAGGCAATACCGGCATCGAAGTGAGCATCGTCGGCTTTGGCGTTCTGCCCATCGGCCCCAGTCAGCTGGCTCTACCCACAGAAAAAGGTGCCGAAATCATAAAATACGCATTCCGAAACGGCATCAACTTCATCGATACCGCCCAGTATTACCGTGCGTATCCCTATATCAGCGAAGCACTGAAAGACGGAGAATTCGGCAATATCGTCATCTGCTCCAAATCCCTCTCCGCCGATTACGACGGCATGATGGAAGCAATTCTGGAGGCAAGAAAAGAACTGAACCGTGACGTCATCGATATTTTCCTGATGCACGA
>JAFRZQ010000246.1 GCA_017442465.1 Anaerotignum sp.
AGTCTCTGGGGTATTCCTGAATTTTTGCCACAACGTTATCTACGATCGCTTCCGCTTCGGGTGTACCCAGAGAGCCATCGATAAAGTCATTCTGCATATCTACAACGATCAAAATCTTTTTCATTCCGTTACTTCCTTTCCCTATCTCAAGGTAAAATATATCTTAACTATATTATTTTACCACAGGGTTTCCATTCTTTCAAGACAGGTGTCAATACACCTCTGCGCCACCCCATTCCACAACAGTAAAACCTTCTCTTTCCAGAACAGGCAGTTTCTGTTCAGGAATTTCGATTGGTTCATCAATAGTTTTGAACGCCATAAAAACACGAAGCATGTTATCCGGTTCGGGAGTGATATGCAGTTTTGCAGATTCATTATAGTTTTCCCACTGGAAAGAGATCAGATTATAGGCATTGTCCTGCATGTAAGGCAGCCAGTAAACGATAAATTCATTATATTCTCTTGGCGTCATGCCCATTTCAGAAAGCTTGTCCTGCAGGAAGGAAACGGTATCCTCGCCTTTTACCACAAAACCTTCAGAAAAATCCATATCTCCATAGCCTTCCCCTTCCCAGAAGAGATAGGAATATTCTCTGCCGTCGGTATGGTTAATCAGAGTGCCATCGGGTTCGGCGGTTACCTTCCAGCCATCATTGTAGGCAGGATATGTCACTGTCAAGTCGCCTTCATATTCCAGTTCCACAGAAACATCTGTTGTTTCTTCAGGGTAAAGATAAATGGCAGGTTTTCTGTAAACGATAGGATTGCCGTTTTCATCCACTGTAGGTCTTTCCTCTCCCGTTACTTCAATCACCCTTTCTTCTTCACACCATTCTACATCCAAATCGGCGATGATTGCCAAATCTCTTAATTTACAAAACGTATAACCATCAATAACATAACCTTTGATTTGATCGGAATCCAATACTGTTCCATTCACAGTCATTCGAGCATCAGATCGGATTCCTTCCTTGATTTCTGTCCCGACCGTATAATTTTTATTATAAACCATAGGAACAAAATTCAGATTTGTAATCAAATCAATACTTTTCAAGTCATTATCATAATAAACATGGAAATGATGTCTCCTGCTGTCAATATGTTCTGTTATGTTTAACGCTACTTCTCTCAATCGAAAATATGTATTCCCATTGATATTATAGCCCATCAAAACAGTTTCATTTCCATCGAATACAATCTCCTGCCTTACAGGAATTGCCGTTACTTTATCCCTTTTTTCCGCCGCATATACCGTTGTCCCCATCATCGTCATTGCCAGCATCATTGCAAAAAATCGTTTCATACCCTTTTCCTCCTTCTTGTCATTGTCCCATTTTCTTCCACTTTTCCTTTTTCCCATCATAGCACTGGAAGGTTACAGCACCGTAACAAAAATCCTAAGACTTTCTTAAGAAATTCTTCCCCTTTTCCTGCCTTTCTCCTTGACAGTACAGCCTTTTTCGGGTTATCATAACAGATGTGAAAAACAATGACAGGG
>JAFRZQ010000247.1 GCA_017442465.1 Anaerotignum sp.
CTGCGCCACGCGGAGATCGATGTGATCGATGCCTCTGCGAAGATCGTCGGCGACTGGCGGCTGGAAGACTGCGTCCTGTATGTGACGGTGGAGCCTTGCCCCATGTGTGCCGGTGCCATCGTGCAGGCCCGTATCCCCAAGGTGGTTTTTGGCACCAGAAACAGTAAGGCCGGCTGTGCCGGTTCAGTGCTGGATGTCCTCAATGAACCGAAACTGAATCATCAGGTGGAGATCGAAGAAGGCATCCTGCAGCCCCAGTGCAGCGAGATCATGAAGCGTTTTTTCAAACGCTTCCGCAAAAATGCCAATGTTCTGCCATTGACAGAAGGGGAATGAACCGATATAATAATATAGTTCATTTGTTAAATCCTGCTTTTTTAAGCAGTCATATTTCCGCACTAGCCGGGGTGGTAGCGGTGCCCTGTACTCACAATCCGCTATAGTGAGGGTGATGCTCGCTTTCGACGTATGGCTTGATGGCCTGCCCTTCGAAAGCAGTGATGAAGTCTGGTCTTACGCAACATGAGCCTGTGAACCGTGTCAGGGTCGGAAGGCAGCAGCACTAAGCAGTCAACTTATGTGTGTTGTAAGGGTGCCCGATGGAGCTGTGGACGCTGGTAACGCATGGGGCGATACGGCAACAGCGAGCGTGTGGATCCTTATAAAAATGAAGTCTCATTGCAAAATGAGACTTTTTTTATGCTCATTTTGTGGTATCATATAAATTAGATAATTATGTGCAGACAACCAAATGGTTGGCTGCTGTATAGGGTCGAGGGAGTTACTCCCTCGCAGGGTGTGGGACGGCGTCCCACAAAAAAAGAGGTGAAAAAATGGCGTATACAGCTTTGTATAGAAAATTCCGTCCCCAGACCTTCGATAGCGTCATCGGGCAGGATCATATCGTACGCACGCTGAAAAATCAGATGAAAACGGAACGTGTGTCCCATGCTTATCTGTTCTGCGGCACAAGAGGCACCGGCAAGACTTCCACGGCGAAAATTTTCGCCCGTGCCATCAACTGTACCAACCCCACAGAAGACGGTGAGCCCTGTAATGAATGCGCAGTCTGTCAGGATATCCTTGCGGGCAGAAGTGTTAATGTGATCGAGATCGACGCAGCTTCCAACAACGGCGTAGATAATATCCGCGAAATTCGTGAAGAAGTGAAATATCCCCCTACCCAGGGGCGGTTTAAGGTTTATATCGTCGATGAAGTGCATATGCTTTCTACAGCGGCTTTTAACGCCCTTCTGAAAACATTGGAGGAACCTCCTGCCCATGTCATTTTCATTCTGGCGACCACAGATCCTCAGAAAGTCCCTGCGACCATCCTGTCCCGTGTGCAGCGGTTCGATTTCCGCCGTATTACAACAGAAATGATTGCAGAAACCCTCATGGGCTATTTGCAGGAGGAAGGGCATCGCGCGACCCCTGAAGCGGTCCGCTATGTGGCACAGCTAGGGGATGGCTCCATGCGTGATTCCCTCAGTATCCTTGACCAGTGCCTTGCCTTCTTCAGCGGTGAGGAAGTGACGCTGGAAAAGGTGCTGGATATCATGGGCGCGGTAGACCAGACCATCTTCTTTGAAATGACAGAGGCCATTTCCCGTAAAGATGCGAAAAAAGCCATGACCATGGTGGAAGAAATGATGCTTTCCGGCAGAGATGTGAAGCAGTTCGTTGCAGAAATGCTACAGCATCTGAGAAATCTCCTTATGGCAGCGACCATCCCTGATGCAGGTATGGTGCTTGATCTTTCTAAGGAAAGCGCGGAAAAACTGCAGGCGGCGGCAAAAGTGCTGTCTCCCGAGGAGATCATTTATCTCATTGGAAAATTCTCTGATCTGCAGAGTGAAATGAAATGGGCACCTAATGAACGTATTCTGCTGGAAGTGGAACTGATGAAGCTCTGCGCTCCCTGGACAGAAAAAGATGTGACGACTCTGGCGGCAAGACTGGGCGAACTGGAACGTAAGGTTTCCGAAGGGGTGCAGGTGGTGACAGTTGCGGCACCCGATGCAAAACCCAAGGAAGCGCCGAAACCCAAGCGTAAGCCCCCTGCATTGCCCGAAGACCTGAAAAAGGTGCAGGAACAGTGGCCTCTTATTTACAGCGAAGTGGATGACTTTATGCTGAAAGGCACTTTGCGTAACACCAATATCCAGTTCAAGGAGGATAATGCCCTATATCTGATCTGCGAAAACGTGGTGGCGGCAAATCTTCTGCAGAGAAATGTGGAGACCATTCAGCAGCTTCTGGAAAAAGCAGCGGAGAAAAGCTTCGATATCCGCTTTGAAGTACAGAAGGAATATGATGAATGGTACGAAAGACAGTACGGCAGACAGGAGGAAGCGGATACGGCAGAAGCAGATGCAGAATTTGCAAGCCTTCTGGGGCAGTATTTCCCTGAGGCGGACATTGAATAACCCCTTGCAAGTAAGCGGGATTTTAGATAGAATAATAAAGATGTATATTTTAGAAATTTGATTTCAAGGAGGAATTTAATATGGCAAAAGGCGGTTTCCCCGGCGGCATGGGCGGCATGAATATGAATAACCTGATGAAACAGGCACAGAAAATGCAGAAACAGATGATGGAAAAACAGGAAGAACTGCAGGCAAGAACACTGGAAATGACATCCGGCGGCGGTGCAGTAAAAGTTGTGATCTCCGGCAAAAAAGAAATTCAGGAACTGAAGATCAACCCCGACGTTGTTGATCCCGATGATGTGGAAATGCTGGAAGACCTGATCATCTCCGCAGTAAACGAAGCAATTCGTCAGGTAGAAGAAATGTACAATAACGAAATGGGCCGCATGACAGGCGGCATGGGCATGTTCTGATAAAGAAGGGATACGCATGAACGTTTACGGTAACCCTGTAACAAGATTAATCGAAGAACTGGCAAGTCTCCCTGGCATCGGCGGCAAATCCGCCCAGCGACTGGCGTTCCATATCATCCATATGCCCAGAGAAAAGGTGGCGGCATTGTCCGAAGCCATTCTGGATGCAAAGGATCAGGTGCGTTACTGCTCTGTCTGCTGTAACCTGACGGAGGAGGATATCTGCCCTGTCTGCGCCAATGTGAAGCGTGACCATAAGGTCATCATGGTGGTGGAAGACCCTAGAGATATGGCGGCATACGAAAGAACCAAGGAATTTCATGGCGTGTATCATGTGCTCCATGGTGCCATCTCCCCTATGACCGGCGTTGGCCCTCAGGATATCCGTATCCGTGAGCTGATCAGCCGTATCGATGGCACAGTTGAGGAAGTCATCCTCGCGACCAATCCCAATGTGGAAGGCGAAGCAACAGCCATGTATATCGCAAAAATGCTGAAACCGCTGGAAGTGAAGGTGACACGTATCGCCAATGGCGTGCCGGTGGGCGGCGATCTGGAATATGTGGATGAGATCACCCTTTCCAGAGCACTGGAAGGCAGACGCGAATTGTAAAAAACAAACTCCAACACA
>JAFRZQ010000248.1 GCA_017442465.1 Anaerotignum sp.
ATTGCACATCCTGTATATTTTTATGCAGTCTGCGGCATAAGGTTTCCGCCGAAACAGGAATTTCCGTTTCGATCAGTTCATATACCTCTTTCTCCTCCGCAGATATGTTTTCTGCTATTTTATTCTTAAACTTTGTTTTTTCCTCTTCTTTATAAGCAATACCCAATGCAAACAGAATGTCATTTCCCTCTGTAATGATGGGACACCCCTGTTTGATCAGAGCATTTGTCCCCTTGCTTAGGGCGCTGGTCACATTGCCTGGCACAACAAACACATCTCTGCCGTAATCCAGCGCAAGATCGGCTGTGATAAGGGTGCCGCTTTTTTTGCCGGCTTCGACTACGACGACCATTTTACTCAGGCCGGCTATGATACGATTACGGCTGGGGAAATTTCCAGGAACAGCGGGCATGCCTGGCGCAAATTCAGAAAGCACACAGCCATTTTCGATGATACGTTTCATCAGTTCCTGATTTTCGGAAGGATAACAGATATCTACGCCGCATCCCAGTACAGCGATCGTTTTCCCTCCGCCGTCTAAAATTCCTCTGTGTCCTTCACTGTCGATCCCCCGTGCCATACCGCTGACCACGATCACATTTGTTTTTCCAAGATCCTTTGCAATATCATAGGCCACAGTAGCCCCGTAACGGGAACATTTTCTTGCCCCTATGATTGCGACTGTATCTATATCGTCATCAGGCAGATTCCCTCTTACATAAATTCCAAGAGGAGGATCATCGATCTCTTTCAGTAAACGAGGATAACGGGGATGCCAGTAGGAATAAAAGCTGATCTCTTTTTCTTCCAGTTCAATGATCCAGTCATTGAGCAGTTCCTCTTTTCTGGAAGCAAGAAGCAAATTTGTGATTTTTTCCGGAATAGCAGGAATCCTTTTTATTGTTTCGGATTCTGCATGCCAGATCGCCTCTGCGCTGCCGAAGTGCTCCAGAAGATAATTTGCACGCTTAAAGCCAATGCCGTCAATGCGGCTGAGCCACATCAGATAATATTCTTCCATGCGAACACTCCTTCCCCTTCTCAAGTTTCGTCCTTTACTATAAATCCTTTCCCATTAAAATTCAATACTAATTTTTTTCGAAATCCATATTTTCAGCAAATATAGTGTATTTAATAGAAGGAATTCCTTACATTTGATTGTGTTTTTTAGTGAAAGTTGATATGATATAGACAAATTTACAGAAGAAAGGGAGGGGTCTATATTGCTTTCTATCATAAAATCTGCTGCACTGATGGGCATTGACAGCTATCCTGTAGAAGTGGAAGTTGATTTAAGCAATGGCCTGCCTGCGTTTGATATCGTAGGGCTGCCGGATTCTGCTGTAAAGGAATCCCGCGAAAGAGTTCGAACGGCAATTCGAAACTCTAACTTCCCATTTCCCGTAAAAAGAATCACTGTAAATCTCGCTCCTGCGGATACAAAAAAAGAAGGTGCATCCTTTGATCTGCCTATTGCACTGGGTATTCTTTCTGCCTGCAATGTATTCTCTGCTTCTGTAATGCGGGATTCTATTGTAACGGGAGAGTTGTCTCTTGATGGCTCTGTTCGCCCGGTTAATGGTGTATTGCCCATGATCTACGACGCTTTTCTTCGTGGCATCAGAAAATGTTTTATTCCTGCGGATAATGCGGAAGAAGCCGCGTTGGTAGACGGGATGGAGGTATATCCCGTGCACTCTGTTGTCGAAATTGTGGATCATCTTTCCGGAGTAAAAATAATCCAGCCATTTGAGAAAAAGATGGATGCTGGTTTTTTGACAGGATCGGTTGATACAGAAAATTTGGATTTTTCACATGTGAAAGGACAGGAAAATGCAAAGCGTGCTATGGAGATCGCGGCGGCAGGCGCCCATAATATTCTTCTGATCGGCCCTCCTGGCAGCGGCAAAACCATGCTGGCAAAACGATTGCCCACGATTCTACCGGATCTGAGTTTTGAAGAAAGTATTGAAATCACAAAAATTTACAGTGTTGCAGGGCTGTTGAAAGAAAAAAATTCTCTTGTAAAAACGAGACCCTTCCGCTCTCCCCATCATACGATCTCTGCATCTGCCTTGACTGGCGGCGGACGCATTCCTAAGCCGGGTGAAATCTCTCTGGCTCACCATGGGGTCCTGTTTCTGGATGAATTGCCGGAATTTCAGCGTAATGCTCTGGAGGTCATGCGGCAGCCTCTGGAAGACGGAAAGGTAACGATCGCAAGAGTGAATGGTACCCTTACCTTCCCTTCTGATTTTATGCTGACAGCGGCTATGAACCCCTGCCCCTGCGGATATCTGGGAAACAGCGAAAAATGTCACTGTTCTGCAAACGAAATATTAAAATACCACAGAAAAATCAGCGGCCCTCTTCTGGATAGGATCGATCTGATGGTAGAAATGCCGCCAGTGGCTTATGAAGATCTGGAAAATACTACTCCCGCTGAATCTTCCGCTACGATTAAAGAACGTGTCATTCAGGCTCATCAGATCCAGCTGAAACGCTTTAAGGATGAAGGCATTTTCTTTAATGGGCAGATGAACGCTGCACAGATTGAAAAATACTGTACTCTGCTTCCGAAGGATAAAGAAGTTCTCCGTGCTGCCTTTGAACGAATGGAACTGAGTGCCAGAGCATATCATAAAATACTGAAACTTGCAAGAACAGCGGCTGATCTGGCAGGCGAAGAACAGATTTCTATGCGGCATCTGCTGGAAGTATTACAATATCGTTCTCTGGATAGAAAATATCTTTTATAAAAAATTTGACTTGTTGAAGCAAAGCGAAATGGACAGATCTTATGAATAGATCTGCCCATTTTTTTCTTATGAATGAATTATTCTTTTTTAAGATCATCAAACATCGCTTTGACTGAAGGTGCATTCTTTGTAAGCTTTTTAATACTAAGCTCATCAGCTTTTTTGTTTGCGAGGCGAAGGTTGTCTTCTGAGGAGATAAGTGCTGCCTTTGTCTTTTGCAGATGTTCGATCGTTTTGTCGATTTCTTTGATTGCTGTGGCAAATTTATCGCTGGCAAGACGATAATTACGGGCAAAGCCATCCTTAAACGCATTCATGTTTTCTTCAAAATGAAGAATATCCACCTGCTGATTTCTGACGATCTGCAGTTCCTGCTGATATTGCAAAGAATTCTTTGCAGCATTTCGCAGCAGCGTGATCATGGGAATAAAGAACTGCGGACGGATGACATACATTTTAGGATATTTATAAGAAACATCTACGATACCGTTGTTATATAAATCATTATCTATTTCCAGTAAAGATACAAGGATCGCATATTCGCAGCCTTTCTCGTTACGGTCCTTGTCCAGCTCCTTAAAAAAGTCTTCATTCTTATGCTTGGTTGCTGTGGTATCCGCTTCATTTTTCATTTCAAACATGATGGAAATGAATTCTGTACCATCATCACTGCATTCTCGATAGATAAAGTCACCTTTGCTGCCTGTTCTGGCATCGTTGTCTTTTTCAAAATAAGCATTTGGGAATGCTGTCATACGCAGGGAATTGAATTGCGCAAGGCAATGCTGTTCCAAACTTTCGCCGATCATTTTTGTAGATTGACGTGCTTTGAAGTCTTTATAATACTCAATTTGTTCGTCTTTTAATTTCAGTTTGCCTTCATACTGCTCCTTCAGAGATTTTTCGTTCAAAAGGTTTTCGGTTTCCTTGTTTTTCAGTTCTCCCCTTAGATTCGCTATTTCTGAATTTTGTCGGGAAATTTCATTATTTTTCTCTGCAACAGCTTCAGAAACAGCCAGTTTTCTTACTGCCTCAGATGCATTTAATTTTGCCTGCAATTCTGCGATCATTTGCTCTTTTGCTGAAATTTCTGCATCTTTTTTTGCAATCTTTTCTGCATATTCCTTTTCTTCCTGTAAACGGCTCAATGCAAATTCTTGGTCTCTTTTTGTTGCTGCTTCCTTTTCACGGCGGTCCAGTTCTTTTGTAAATTCTATATCTCGTATCTGGCGCGCAATTTTTTCATATCCGGTTTCATTCACCTGAAACACTTCGCCGCAGTTTGGGCATTTTATTTCCGGCATAATATTTCTCCTTCCTTGTAAAATATCACACTGCATTTTCATCTTCCATAACAAAAAACGGCATGGCGTTTCTTCCGATACCGTTTTTATGATTATTTATCTTTCATAAGGTGTGATGACCCATTTGATCACGCCATCCAGCCTGTTTTCAAAAATATGATACCCTTCCATGACATCATTCAGAGGTCTTTTGTGGGTGATGAGACAGCTGGTATCGATTTTACCACTCTGTACCATTGTCATGATCTCATCACAGGAATTGGCGTCTACACCGCCTGTAATGAAAGTCAGGTTTTTGCCATACATCATATGCAGAGGAATGGAAACTGCCTCTTCATACAGGGCAACCACAACAACGATGGCATTGGGTCTTGCTACCTTCCATGCTGTTTCGAATGTACCCATAGTACCAGCCACTTCGAATACACGATCTGCACCTCTGCCGTTTGTGAGCTTCAGCACTTCTGCTTCCACATCTACTTTATTTGCATTCAGGATCACATCTGCCAGTCCCTGTTCTTTTGCAAGCTGCAGTCTTTCATCACTGACATCTACAACAATAACTTTTGCAGGACTGTAAAGCTTAATGCTCATCAGTGTACACATGCCTGTAGGGCCTGCGCCTAATACAACAACGGTATCAGCGGGCTTCAGATCTGCCACCTGTGCTGCCCAGTAACCTGTTGCAAGGATATCCCCATTGAACAGCGCTGCTTCATCTGTGACATCATCGGGGATCAGTGTCAACGCCTGATCTGCCATTGGCACACGGGTATATTCTGCCTGTCCGCCGTCGATACGGCAGCCCAGCTCCCAACCGCCGTGTTCACAGTTGTTTACAAATCCTCTTTTGCAGAAATAGCATTCGCCGCAGAAGGTTTCCACATTAACGGAAACGCGGTCGCCCACCTTAAATTTTCTAACTTCTTTGCCTGCTTCTATGATCACACCAACAAATTCATGACCCAGAACGGTATTTTCTTTTGCACGGGGTACTGCTCCGTGTTTGATATGCAGGTCACTGGAGCAGATGGAAGACAAAGTAACTTTTACAATAACATCTGTCTCATCTTTCAGAATGGGCATAGGTCTGTC
>JAFRZQ010000249.1 GCA_017442465.1 Anaerotignum sp.
TAAAGATTCACCTTGCAGGGCTCCTTCAAAGCCTCCAGCCCCTTGATGACCGCCAGAAGCTCCATGCGGTTATTCGTTGTCAGTCTGTATCCTTCAGAAAGTTCATTTTTTGCAGCTCCATACATCAGAACGACGCCATATCCCCCTGCACCAGGATTGCCGGAGCAGGCACCGTCTGTATAAATCGTTACCTCTTTCATACCTGTCCCTCCTTCAGAAAGGCTTCCCCGATGAGTAGGTCTTCCGTTGTTGTGATCTTAATATTTCTGTAGCTGCCCATGATAACTTTTACAGAATAACCACTGTTCTCCGCCAGAGAGGCATCGTCTGTTCCAAGGAATCCCTCCGCTTTTGCCTGTTCGTATGCTTTTACGATCAGCTCTTTACGGAAGGTCTGCGGTGTCTGTATCTGCCAGAGAGTGCTTCTGTCAGGGGTATCAACGGCGATGTTTTCACTGTTGCAGACTTTAATGGTATCTTTCGCAGGCACACCTGCCACACAGCCGCCCATTTCCACTGCCGTTTCTATGGATAAATCCAGAATTTCTTCCGTTACAAATGGACGCACACCGTCATGGATCAGAACGATTTCTGTATCCTCAGAAACGGCCTGCAGACCATTCCAGACAGAATCCTGCCGTTCCTTACCGCCGGCAACAACAGAAATGACCTTCTGCCAGCCATATTCCCGCACCATATCCTGCACATCCTGCAGAGAATCCGTACCAGTCACCAGAACAATATCCCGGATCCTGTCTGCTTTTTCAAATACTTCAACCGTATGGGTCAGAATTTCCTTTCCGCACAGAGGCAGGAATTGTTTGCTGATGTCTGTGCCCATACGTTTGCCTTTTCCCGCCGCCACAATGACAGCTGTACAGATGGGTTTCATATTTCATCCACCTTTCAGAAAAAAAGGGGCTGAAAAGCCCCCTTCTTGTAACTCATTTTATGCCGCTGCGATCATCTTTGTAAAGATCATACGACCTGCCGCTGTCTGCAGAACACTGGTAACAATTACAGTTTTTGTTTCCCCAATATGTCTGCTGCCGCCGTCTACGACGATCATCGTGCCATCATTCAGGTAGGCTACGCCCTGTCCCTGTTCTTTACCCGCTTTGATGATCGTTACCTGCATTTCTTCCCCGGGAAGAACTACAGGCTTGATGGCATTGGCCAGTTCATTGATATTCAAAACACGAACACCCTGAAATTCTGCAACTTTATTTAGGTTATAGTCATTTGTCATAACAAATGCATCCAGTTTTTCCGCCATTTTCAGCAGCAAAGAATCTACTTCCATCTGTTTTTCTGCTTTGAAACCATGAATCTCAACAGGCACCGCCAGCTGTTTCTGGATCTCATTCAGGATATCCAGCCCCCTTCGGCCTCTCTGTCGTTTCAAACTGTCAGCAGAATCCGCAATATGACGCAGTTCCTCCAAAACAAAATCCGGAATGATGATCTTCCCTTCGATAAAGCCGGTCTGCAGCAGATCCATAATACGCCCGTCAATGATCACGCTGGTATCAAGGATCTTGGGCCTGCCGCTGATACTGTCTTCTGCAGCCATAGGCTTTGTTGTCATCAGCACTTCCTGCAGAGAACGCACATTGACATCATCCTTCTTTCTTCTGGCAACGCGAATCCCCAGAATACCAAAGAAAATGTTCAGCAATACCACAATAAATGTACCAAGAATACCAAAGTCACGGAACGCAAGACCGATCAGATTTGCCAGGACCAGACCAACAAAACAGCCGATAACAGATAACGCCAGTTCCTTCACATTCATTCTTGTGAGACGTTCTTCTGTCTGTGTCAATCGTTTCATGAGTGCATCCGTCGTAGGTGAAGATGCGATAAAATAAAATATGAATCCAGTAATAACTGCAATTGCCGCCGGAACATAAGCAGGCATCTGCTTAGAAAAATTGAATAAGTCCGAAATAATAATTACATGCACCAATGCATAGGTCGCCGCCACAACGATCAAACTCATGATCATTTCGATCAATCTTCTCATTCATTTCACCTCCTTTTTTCGTATGATCAGGCAAACTGCAAAATCCAAACACTATCCGCAATTTACCATATTGTTAGTTTAACCTATTTAATCCTATTTGGCAAGGGGATATTCTCTGTTCTATCAACATATGAACACCCCTTTACGATATTTTCTGTTTTTTCATACTACATATTGTGTTTTGTACTATTGAATTTTATGGTTTGATTTGCTATATTACTTAATAAAGAACTGCTTATTCTGAAAAATTTACTTGATATATATTCTGTTTTTTCAAAAAGGAGGAATACCCATGGCAGATTATCAGATTTTCAGCGACGGTGCCTGTGATATTGGATTTGAAAGAGCCGCTGAACATAATATTCAACTGATTCCTTTCTATGTCTCTATTGATCACGAAAATTATTACAAGGAAATCCTGGAAATGCCTCTGGATAAGTATTTCCGTTTTATGACAGAAGAAAAAGGCTATCCCAAAACATCTCTGCCTTCTATCCAGGATTATATCGATGCTTTTCGTCCTGCACTGGAAGCCGGAAAAGATGTTCTCTGCCTGACTATGACAAGAAGCCTGACTGCCTCTCAGGAATCCGCGATGACTGCAAAAGCAATGCTGGAAGAGGACTTCCCCAACGCAAGAATAGAAGTCATCAACTCCTGGGTAGCAACTGGCGCCCAGATGCTGTTGCTGCTGGAAATGGCCCGCATGCAGAAAAACGGAAAGTCTCTGGATGATGTTATTGCATATATAGAAAAAGCCCGCGTGGATGCCCGCATTCACTTCATGGTCGGAGACCTGAGTTATCTGGAAGTCGGCGGACGTATCGGCAAACTGGCAACTCTTTCCGGCGGATTATTAAAAATCAAACCGATCATCATTCTGAAAGACGGCGAAATCGGTGTAGGCGGTGTGTGCCGTGCCAGAAAGAAAGGCCTGACACAGATCGCAGACGTAACAAAAAAACATTTTAAGGAAACAGGCGAAAATCCCGCAGAATATATCGCAACACTGGGCACAAATACCATCTGGGATGATATGGATCATTTCTTTGAACTGGCAAAAGATTCCGCTCCCGATATGGAATTTCTGCCCCACTTCCAGATCGGTGCCACCATCTCCAGCCATACCGGTCCCGGCACAACAGGTTTCTGTTTTGTAAAAAAATACGAATATTATGGTTTCTAAATAAAAAAAAGAGTTGGAATTTATCCAACTCTCCTTTTTTATTCTTCTGCTGTAATTTTCATCACGAAGCCTTCATCCTCTTCATCGTCCCATTCTTCCCAGGCCTCAAAGTCTTCATATTCATCGAAATCATCTTCTCTGGATGCTTTGATAGACTTTACTGCCAGAGCAACTGCAGACAGGAAAAAGGATGTGCCTGCACCAAATGCAACTGCATTTTTGTATTTCCCGGGAATCAGCATGCCCCCCAGCTTGCCTAGGGAACCAACGCAGATACCCATCAGAGCCAGATCCTTCCAATCACATTCAAAAGTTACACTTTCCAGAAATTCTTTACATTTACAGTTTTCCATAGTCAGTTCCTCCTTTATTCGCTTTCCACCACACGGTAAGTAAAATCATTTCCGCTGCCTTCAAATACAAAGCAGGCATCTGCCCCTTCTGTTGCAACGACCTCTCCTGCTTCTGTTATGAAAATCGCTTCAAATCCGCCGTATTTCTGCCAGTATTCCAAGGCATCCTCTAGCCCCATGACAAACAGTGCTGTGGAAAGTACATCGGCCTCTGTACCACTTTCACAAATGATGGTCACAGAAAGAAGTCCACTTTCCGCAGGATACCCTGTCACAGGATCAATGATATGATGATATTTTTTCCCATTTTCTTCAAAGAAACGCTGATAACCGCCCGATGTTACAACTGCACAGTCCTCAACAGAGATCAAACCGCAGTAATCATTGGCATCCAACGGATTTGCCAGCGCAACCTCCCATTTTTCCCCGCCCGGTTTTGTTCCTATACCATAAACATTGCCGCCCAGAGAGAAAATCGCCGATTCAACACCCTTTCCCTTCAGTAAGGATGCCACCTTATCCGATGCATATCCTTTTGTAATACCGCCCAGATCTACCGCCATGCCTTCCTTCTGCAGATATGCAGTACTCGCATCGATAAAAACAACGTCAGAGGCGTCTGTCAGTGGAAGCAAAGCATCCAGCTCCTCCCGGGTGGGTACATGATGTTCTTCTTCCGTAAAGCCCCATGCCTTTACGATAGGTGAAATAGCAATATTAAAAGCACCGCCGGTTCCCGCACCAAGGTTTTTTCCTGCTTCCAGCAGTATCATCGTATCATTACTGAGTTCTACAGGTTCTTTCCCTGCTGCTGCATTCAGCTTGGATATTTCACTATTCTCCAGCGTAATAGAAAGCAGGTTCTCCAGTCTTCTGATCTCCTGTTCCGCATCAATGATCAGCTCATCCCCGTCTTCATCGATCACGATGAAGGACATGACTGTATCCATAGCAAAGGTAGTCGCTTCATGTCTGTTTTCCATTTTTTTATTTTCCAGCATCTGCTGTGCCACCTCTCTGCGCTCTGCACAGCCAGTCAGCAAAAATATTCCTGCAAGACCCAATGCTATTATCTTTTTCAGATCCATCCGTTCTGCTCCTTTTCACTGTTGATGTTACGTTCATTTTACATTGCAGCCATGGCAAAGTCAACAA
>JAFRZQ010000250.1 GCA_017442465.1 Anaerotignum sp.
CGGATGGAATCCATACGGAAATCCGTCCAGTGCTTCAGGATATCGCCAACCCCCAACACCATAGGTCTGCCATGGATAAGGACATTGAAGTTGCAGCTGAAATTATCCGCCAGTGGTGTCATGGCGTACAGCTTATGCATCAGCAGCTCCACATTCGTGCCGCGTTTCAGGTCGATAGCGATTTTCAGACCATTCAGGTCGGATTCATCACGCACATCGGTGATATCCTTGATTTTGCCGGCCTTTACCAGTGCAATGATCTTATCTACGATAGCTTCGATATTTGTGGTATAAGGAATCTCTGTTACTTCGATACAGTTATCCTTTTTATCATACTGATATTTGGCACGGAGCTTTATGCTGCCGCGGCCAGTCTTATAGATCTGTTCCAGTTCTTTTCTGTTGTAGATCAGCTGACCGCCTGTAGAAAAATCAGGGGCAGAAAGATGGTCACATAGATCAATAGTGTCATCCTTGATATATTTCGCAGTTGCTTCGCACAACTCTGCCAGATTGAAGCTGCAGATGGAAGATGCCATACCAACGGCGATACCCAGATTGGGGTTCGCAAGGATATTGGGGAATGTGGTGGGCAGGAGGGCAGGTTCTTTCATGCTGCCGTCGTAGTTGTCCACAAAATCGACTGTATTTTTATCAATATCCGCAAAGATTTCCTGACAGATATTTTCCAGTTTTACTTCTGTATAACGGGATGCCGCATAAGCCATATCCTTGGAATAATATTTACCAAAGTTACCCTCAGAATCCACAAAAGGCACCAGCAGGGCTTCGTTATCCCTTGTCAGACGCACCATCGTTTCATAGATGGCACCATCACCGTGAGGATTCAGTTTCATGGTCTGACCTACCACATTGGCAGACTTTGTTCTGTCACCTTTCAGAAGACCCATCTGATACATGGTATACAGCAGTTTTCTGTGGGAAGGCTTGAAGCCATCGATTTCAGGGATCGCACGGGAAACGATGACACTCATGGCATAAGGCATGTAGTTCAGTTCCAGTGTATCGGTGATACGCTGCTCCTGAATGAAGTTGTCTTTATATTCTTTTTTAGATGGAGTTTTTTTCTTAGCCATAGTCCACCTCTTAACTAATGTCAATCATATCGAGGTATCTGTGTCCCTCTTCTGCGATATGTTCTTTTCTGCCGGCCAGATTTTCGCCCAGCAACAGTTCAAAAATCTGCTGTGTGCGTTCCGCTTCATCAGGTGTCACCAGAATGAGTCTGCGGGTTTCAGGATTCATAGTAGTTTCCCACATCATTTCCGCTGCGTTTTCACCCAGACCTTTGGAACGTTTGATCTTCACTTTACCTTTCAGTTTGGAAGTGATCTGGTTCTTTTCCGCATCGGTATAAGCGAAGTATTTATCCTTCCCGTGACGAATTTCGTACAGGGGAGATTCTGCAATATAGACCTTTTTTTCGTAAATCAGAGAAGGCACCAAACGATAAATCATCGTCAGGAGCAGTGTTCTGATCTGGAAACCATCCACGTCCGCATCGGTGCAGAGGATGACCTTGCTCCAGCGCAGCTGATTGATATCAAAGGAAGACAGACCTTTGTCGTGCTTGCTGGCCTTTACTTCCACGCCGCAGCCCAGAACCTTCAGCAGGTCGATGATGATGTCATTATTAAAAATCTTGTTATAATCCGCCTTCAGGCAGTTCAGGATCTTACCTCGAATAGGAATGATTGCCTGGAATTCCGCATCTCTGCCCTGTTTACAGGAGCCCAGAGCGGAATCGCCTTCCACGATGTAAATTTCGCGTCTGGTCACATCCTTTGTACGGCAGTTGACGAATTTTTCCACACGGTTATTCATATCCAGATTGCCTGTCAGCTTTTTGCGGACATTGATGCGGGTATTTTCCGCTGTTTCACGGCTGCGTTTGTTTGCCAGCACCTGTGCCGCGATCTTATCCGCATCCATTTTATTTTCGATAAAATAAATTTCCAGCTGCTGGCGGAAGAATTCCGTCATGGCATCCTGAATGAATTTATTTGTGATGGATTTCTTTGTCTGGTTTTCATAGCTGGTCATTGTAGAGAAAGAGTTGATGACCAGAATCAGGCTATCCTCTACGTCAGTAAAGGTGATTTTCTTTTCATCCTTCTTATAGAGGGCATTGTTTTTCAGATATTGGTCGATAGCGTAAACAAAGGCATTTCTGACTGCTTTATCAGGGGAGCCGCCATGTTCCAGAAAACTGGAGTTATGGTAATATTCCAGCACATTTACATGGTTATTGAAACAGAATGCTGTTTCAAACTTCAATTTATATTCAG
>JAFRZQ010000251.1 GCA_017442465.1 Anaerotignum sp.
CCGTTCTGGACAATGTCAGATATTCCAGACCAACATCCATCAGAAAACCAATACGTGCATGGATCTCCTTCATGATACGTTCTGCGATCATGTTTTCTCTTTCTGTCAGCTGCAGATTCCGGAAAAATTCCTGTATTTTCCCAACGGACAGATCCGTCACCTCGGAAATATTCTTTCCGCCAACGGTGATCGCCAGAATTTCCGGACGCAGTCTTTTCCCGCCGCAGTCGGGACATTCGATATTTGTCATAAATTCCTCATATTCCGCACGCATGGATTCAGAGGTTTCGTTGTATCTTCGCTGCAGGTTATTGATGATACCTTCAAAGTCATAGTCATAGGTACCTGTGCCACGGTAATTGGTATAGGTAATGCGCAGCTTTTCCTTTGTGCCGTAGAAAATGATATTTTTGATTTCCTTGGGCAAGTCCTTGAAAGGTGTTTCCAGAGAAAAATCATATTTTTCCGCCAGTGCATCGAACAGAACCTTACTCATGCTGCCTTTACTGTTGACGGAATTATAGCCGGGTGCCGCAATGGCCCCCTGGGCGATGCTTAAATTGTCGTTGGGTACGATCAGCTGCTCATCAAACTTCATCTGCATCCCCAGGCCCGTACAGGTGGGACAGGCACCACTGGGATTATTGAAGGAGAACATTCTGGGTTCAATTTCCATCAGGTCAACGCCGCAGTCAGGGCAGGAGAAACTCTGGCTGAACATCAGCTCATCTTCTCCCTGATTGACGTCCACGATCAGCAGACCGCCGCTCAGGGCAGATGCTGTTTCGATGGATTCTGTCAGGCGCATCTGCATGCCTTCCTTCACCATCAGACGGTCAACAACGATTTCAATATTATGCTTTTTATTTTTTTCCAGTTCGATTTTTTCAGACAGTTCATACATAATGCCGTCTACACGGACACGAACGTAACCACTCTTTTTCGCATCTTCCAGCAATTTTACATGCTCGCCCTTTCTGCCGCGCACCACAGGTGCCAGAAGCTGCAGTTTGGTACGTTCCGGCAGTTCCATAATTCGATCAACGATCTGGTCAATGGTCTGTTTTTTGATTTCCTTGCCGCATTTTGGACAATGAGGGATACCGATCCTTGCGTACAGCAGACGCAGGTAATCATAAATTTCCGTTACGGTGCCTACTGTGGAACGGGGGTTATGGCTGGTGGTTTTCTGATCGATAGAGATGGCAGGAGAAAGGCCCTCGATCAGGTCTACATCCGGTTTTTCCATCTGACCCAGAAACTGTCTTGCATAAGAGGACAGGGACTCCACGTATCTTCTCTGACCTTCCGCGTATATGGTATCAAAGGCAAGGGAGCTTTTTCCACTGCCGCTGACGCCTGTAAAGACCACCAGCTGGTCTCTGGGGATAGTCAGGTCGACATTTTGCAGGTTATGCTCTCTGGCCCCTTTAATCACAATTTTATCCTTCATATTTCCTCCTTTTTCTTGAGGGTTTCACCCTCAAACTCCCAGCAGGGAAATGATTCCCCTGCACCCCCATTTGCAAAACCATGTACTTGGTTTTGCGGTATCGGGTCACGGGGCTGAGCTCCTTGTGGGGGAGTTGGGGGCAACGCCCCCAAGGTCTTAAAGTAGTTTTTTCAGTTCCAATATCTTATCACGCAGTTCTGCCGCCCGCTCAAACTGCAGTTCCATGGCAGCCTGCTTCATTTCTTTATCCAGTTTCTTGATGAGTTTATTCAGTTCATCATTGCTCATAGATTCGGGGTCTTTTTCCAGACCAAATTTCTGTTTTTCCGTAGCCGCTTTCGTGATCTGGATCACATCATGGACTTTCTTTTTAATCGTCTGCGGAATGATACCATGTTCTTCATTATACGCCTCCTGAATGGAGCGACGGCGGTTGGTTTCTGTGATGGCCTTATCCATACTTTCTGTCATCACATCCGCATACATGATAACACGGCCATTGGCATTTCGTGCCGCACGGCCTACTGTCTGGATCAAGGATGTTTCGGAACGGAGAAAACCTTCCTTATCCGCATCCAGAATGGCCACAAGACTGACCTCTGGAATATCCAGACCTTCTCTTAACAGGTTGATGCCAACCAGAACATCAAACACATCCATACGCAGGTCACGAATGATCTCCAGTCGTTCCAGCGTATCAATATCAGAATGCAGATAACGGACACGAACCCCAGCTTCACGAAGGTAATCCGTCAGGCGTTCTGCCATTTTTTTCGTCAATGTTGTGACCAGGACTTTGTCCCCCGCTTCCGTTGTTTTCCGCACTTCCATCAAGAGGTCATCGATCTGCCCATGGATGGGTCTCACAGAAATTTCAGGATCAAGCAGGCCTGTAGGACGGATGATCTGTTCCGCCAGCGCTTCCTGGTGTTCTTTCTCATAAACGGAAGGGGTTGCAGAAACAAACAACAGCTGATTGATCTTGCTTTCAAATTCAGCAAATTTCAGCGGGCGGTTATCCAGTGCTGAGGGCAGACGGAAGCCATAATCCACC
>JAFRZQ010000252.1 GCA_017442465.1 Anaerotignum sp.
GATCTTGAATACATCGCCGGCACCAACAGTCATTAAGAGGTCGCCGTCTTTGCAGTGTTCCTCCAGATATGTGCGGATGGCATCGAAATCGCCAACATATCTGGCGGATTTACCTGTCTGTGCTACTCGTTCTGCCAGCATCGCTGCTGTGATGGAAGGGTCCAGTGCTTCCCTTGCAGCAAAAATATCCGCAATGATGACCTCGTCGGCATCCCCGAAAGATTCACCAAACTCGTCAAACAGGAATTTGGTTCTGCTGTATGTGTGGGGCTGGAATACGCACCATGTGGTGTTGTGCTTCACTTTTTTTGCAGCCGCCAGAGCAGCTTTGATCTCTGTGGGATGGTGTGCATAGTCATCGATGACCTGAATGCCGTTCTTTTCGCCTTTGCGCTGGAAGCGGCGGTCTGTGCCGCCAAAATGCAGGAGCCCTTTGCGGCAGTCCTCAGCAGAGATGCCCAGATAGTGAGCAGACGCGATAGACGCCAGTGCGTTCATGATGTTGTGGTCTCCGGGGACATTCAGATGAATGGGACCGAAAAATTCGCCTTTGTAATATACATCGAAGGTGTTTGTGCCGTCTGTTTCATGGATGATATTTTTTGCCTGCCATGTGGCACCATCTTCCATGCCGAAGGTTTCAGCAGAGCAGTTCAGGTTTTCTGTCAGTTCGTCAACATTTTCGATCTCCTGATTGATGATGACAACGCCGTCTGCAGGAACGCGCTGTGCGAAAGCGTGGAAGGAACGGCGGATATGTGCCAGATCCTCAAAATAATCCAGATGGTCGCTTTCCACGTTCAGGATGACACCGACTTTAGGGTTGAACTGCAGGAAACTGTCGAAATATTCACAGGCTTCTGCCACGAAGAAGGGGGAATGACCGATCTTCAGATTGCTGCCGATGGTGGGCAGGATGCCGCCTACAGTGATGGTAGGGTCTGTTTCTGCTGCCAAGAGGATCTCGGATACCATGGAAGTTGTGGTGGTTTTGCCATGGGTGCCGGATACAGCAATGGAATTGGCATATTCGCCCATGATCTCGCCCAGAAGGTGGGCTCTGTCCATGAGGGGGATGCCCTTTTCGTTTGCTGCGATCAGTTCGGGGTTATCGGGATGGATGGCTGCGGTGTAGACCACCAGATCCACGTCATCGGTGATGTTTTCTGCTTTATGGCCAAAGTTGATCTGGATGCCAAGGCTCTGCAGATGTTTTGTAACGGGAGTTTCCTTGATATCTGTGCCGGAAACTATGCAGCCGCGGTCGATCAGGATCTCGGCTAGGCCGGACATGCTGATGCCGCCGATGCCGATGAAATAAATATGCTGCTCTTTTTTGAATGTTGTCATATATGATTCGCCTCAATTTCTATGAAATGGGTGGTTTTGTTTTTTGGGTTTTCAGATATTTTTTCGAATAACATTATAGTATACAGAATGGGGAATGGCAACGGCTTCCGCTGTCATTTCTATATTTTATACAGAATTTGTAAGGATTACACTTTTTCCTTCTCAGAAAATTTATCAGAATAATGCAAAAATCGATGCAAAATTCGATCGTTTTTGATTAAATTTGGTGAATATTTTATTGGATTTCATTTGCATATTGGTGTGGTTGTGCTATAATAAATGCATCGAAGTATGGTACTTTGGTACATATATACAACCTGTAAAGATTGGGGTGTTAGTAATATGCGTAAAAAAGAAATGATAGCAATGTTATTGGCAGGCGGCCAGGGCAGCCGTCTGGGGGTTCTGACAAGAAAAGTTGCAAAACCCGCAGTAGCCTACGGTGGTCGTTATCGTATCATCGATTTTCCTCTGAGCAACTGTATCAACTCCGGCGTTGACACAGTCGGCGTGCTGACTCAGTACCAGCCTCTGCGCCTGAACCAGCATATCGGTATCGGTATTCCCTGGGATCTGGATAAAAAGAACGGCGGCGTTACGATTCTGGCACCCCATGTAAAAGTGGGCGATTCCGGTGAATGGTTCAACGGTACAGCAAATGCCATCTATCAGAATATCGATTTTATCGATAACAATGATCCCGAATATGTAGTCATCCTGTCCGGTGACCATATTTACAAAATGGACTATTCCGAAATGCTCCGCTTCCATAAGGAAAAAGGTGCAGCAGCTACTATCGCTGTAATGGAAGTTCCCATGGACGAAGCAAGCCGCTTCGGTATCATGAATACAGAAGAAGGCGACAAGATCTATGAATTTGAAGAAAAACCCGCGCAGCCTAAGAGCAATCTGGCTTCCATGGGTATTTATATCTTCACATGGGAAAGACTGCGTGAAGCACTGATCGAAGATAACTCCATCCATCCCGATAGTGATTTCGGTAAACACATCATCCCTAAAATGCTGGAAGAAGGCCAGCCCATGTATGCATGGAGATTCCAGGGTTACTGGAAAGACGTTGGTACGATCCAGTCCTACTGGGAATCCAACATGGATCTGATCCGTACACTGCCTGAGTTCAATCTGTATGAAGATTTCTGGAAGATCTATACAAACAGCGACCATCAGCCTCCTCAGTACACAGCGGCAGATGCAAAAGTAGAAGAAGCCCTGCTGTCTGACGGCTGTGAAGTTTACGGCGAAGTATATCGTTCCATCCTGGGCCCCGGCGTTATTGTAGAAAAAGGCGCAGTGGTTAAGGATTCCATCATCATGGCAGGTACAACCATTGGCGAAGGCAGCCTGGTTGACAAGTGCGTCATCGATGAAAAATGTAAGATCGGCAAAAACGTACAGATGGGCGTTGGCGAAGATGTTCCCAACGAACTGAAACCCGCGATCTATAACACAGGCATCACTGTTATGGGCATGAACTCTATCGTTCCCGACGGCGTAGTGATGGGCAAAAACTGTGTGATCTCCGGTGCAACAGTCGCTGAAGATTATCCCGACGGCAAACTGGCAAGCGGTAAATCTGTAATTAGGGAGGTGTAAGCGATGAAAGCAATCGGTATTATTCTGGCAGGCGGTAACAATGACGGCAGACTGGGTGTCCTGACTGACCACAGAGCAGCAGCGGCACTGCCCATTGGCAGCTGCTATCGTGCCATTGACTTTACATTGAGCAATATGTCTAACAGCGGCATCGGTAAGGTGGCTGCGCTGACACAGTATAATTCCCGTTCCCTGAGAGACCATCTGATGTCCTCCAAATGGTGGGACTTCGGTAGAAAACAGGGCGGTCTGTTCGTATTTACACCTTACACAAGCAAAGAAGGTTCCACATGGTTCCGTGGTACAGCGGACTCCATTTATCAGAATATGACATTCCTGAAACGCAGCAACGAAGATTATGTTGTGATCACATCCGGTGATTCCATTTATAAAATGGACTATAAGAAAGTGATCAGAGAACACGTTGCAAAAGGTGCTGATATCACAGTGGTATATCAGAAAATGGCCGGCAAAGACCTGTCCAAATTCGGCGTGATGGAAATGGATGCAGAGGGCAGACTGGTGGGCTTTGAAGAAAAACCTGAACAGCCTAAATCTGATGCAGCATCTCTGGGTATCTATGTGATCTCCAGAACACTCCTGATCAATCTGCTGGAACAGGCGATCCCCGAAGGCAGATATGACCTGGTTAAGGATATCATTATCCGCTTCATCCCTACACTGAATATCTATGGCTATGAATACAGCGGCTACTGGAGTGCTATTGGTGCAGGTGCAGCGGCTTATTTCGCAACCAATATGGATTTCCTGAATAAAGAAGTGAGAGATCATTTCGTAAATGAATATCCTTATATCGCAACAAAACCTAAGGATGAACCTCCTGCAAAATTCAACAGAGGTGCATCTATAAAAGATACGATCACAGGCAGCGGTTCCATTTTCGATGGTACTGTAGAACACTGTGTGGTATTCCGCAAGGTTCGTGTTGGTGCAGGTGCTGTGGTGAAGAATTCCATTATCATGGAAGGCTGCCAGATCGGCGAAAACTGTGTAGTTGAAAATGCGATCCTGGATAAGGAAGTTGTTCTGTCTCCCGGTCAGAAGGTCGTAGGCGCATCCGCTGAAGAACCTGCTGTAGTGAAAAAAGGCACTGTCCTGTAAGAAAAAAGGCAAAAGAGTGGGAATTTTCCCACTCTTTTTTATTTGGGGCAATATTTTTTAGTAAAAGCGTATATTGTATTTTTTTGCATTTGATGAGAAAATAAACGAAGTGTGTTTGAAAAAAGATTCGCGTCAATTTCTGACGGAGGAGGAAATAATATATGAAAAATCTGAAAGCGATCATTCTGGCAGCCGGTGAAGGCTCCCGTATGAAATCCAAGAAACCCAAAGTACTCCATGAAATTCTGAATAAGAGCATGGTAGACTATGTCATTGAAAC
>JAFRZQ010000253.1 GCA_017442465.1 Anaerotignum sp.
CCGGTGGCCAGCCCTTCACAAAAAGCGCTGGCACTGCCTGCTGCGATCCCCCATTGCAGTGCCGCCTGGAAACTGCCTGTCTGCAGCCAGCCCGCCACAAAGCCGCCCACCATGGAATCTCCGGCTCCCACAGAATTACGCACAGTGCCTCTGGGCGCCTCCCCGAATAATACTTTCCCATCGGAAGTCAGCAGAACTGCTCCTTCTGCAGCCAGGGAGATCAGCACATTCTGCGCCCCCATTTCCTGCAGGCGTCTGCCCTGGGCAATGATCTCTTCCCGGGTAAAAAGCCTGCTTTGGGCCAGTTCTTCCAATTCCTGACGGTTCGGCTTGATCAGAAACGGTTCAAACCGCAGGGTCTTCATCAGGGCTTCCCCCGCCGTATCCACCACAGCATAGACCCCTCTGCTGTCTAAAAGTGCAAGGATTTTTTCATACAGATCCTTCGGCAAAGAAGGCGGAATACTGCCGGAAATGATCAGCATATCGCCCTTCTGCAGACCATTGATCTTTTCAAAAAGAGCTTCCATGGCTGCCTGATCCACTGCAGGACCACCACCATTGATCTCGCTTTCCTCCTGCCCTTTGATTTTTACATTGATTCGGGAAAACCCTCCGGAAAGCCGAACAAATTCCGTCTGGCAGCCCTGTTCCTGCAGATCCCTCTCAATAAAATCCCCGGTAAATCCGGCAAGGAATCCCAATGCCCGATTTGGCACCCCCAGATTCTTCAAAATCACAGTCACATTGATCCCTTTCCCGCCGGAAAAAGCCTGTTCCCCCTGAGAACGATTCACCATCCCAGGGTGAAATGCCTCCATCTGTACCACATAATCCACCGAAGGATTGCACGTCAGTGTGTATATCAAAACCATCCCTCCGTTTCCTGAGTTATCGTTAGTATATCCATAATAAACCGGAATATGAAGAAGGTCTCAGGCAAATATCCTGAGACCCTTTTGTTATTGCACTCTGTAATTTGTTACAGCCACCGTTTTTGTTTCCTGTTCCCAGTCCACATTGTATCCAAAACTCTGTACCATATACCGCAGAGGCGCGTAGGTTCTGCCATCCTTTACCACCGCTGTGGTATCCATCTGGAAGCTGTCGGCGATCATGGTCATTTCTCCGTTGTCTTTTTTTACGTTGCCGAACATTTCCACCCTGGTTGCGTCCACCTTAAAGCTCAGAGACATATATTCGATCCTGCCGTAAACCTGCTTTCCGTTGATATCATAGCCAAAACCTTCGATGCCCGGATCATAAGTATCAGAAAAAACGGCTGTTTTCGTTCTTCTGTCCCATTCCACATCAACGCCCATGGCATCTGCCACAGGACGTAAAGGCACCATCGTTCTGCCGTTTTCATCCACATAGGGCTTTGCATCTGTAAATACCACCGGAGTACCGTCAACCGTTACTTTTATCTCTGCCCCCAAAACTGTGCCAAAACATCCTAATATCATAATGCCAGTCAGAATCAAGGCCACAAATTTCTTCATAAATAAGCCCCCTTTTATTTGTAGACATCTGTCTTCATTCACGATACAATTATTGTAACAAACAACCCCTGCATTTTCAAGGGACACAGAAAAAAGGAGGTTCTCCATGAAAATAGAGCAATATGTCATGGCATATAAAGCAGAACAGGATCGCCTGCGTGCCCTTCTGCCGACCGGATTCGCTTCTCTTCGCCCCGTTCTCCGCATCAATGCAGAGATCCGCTCTGAAGAGACCATTTATATCGAATATAATACTCCCGTAGAGGGCTTCGGCAAACGTGGCTGGCTGAATATTGCCCATTGGGAAAGCTCCGGAACAAACCTTTCCTATGAAAAAAACGTTACTGCAACTACCTTCCGCGCGCCTTTTCTGGAAATCATCTATACCGGCATTGGCCTGATGGGCGGCTGTCCGGCGGAAAAGGATAATGACGGATGCTTCTATGGAACAACCTTCGTTCCGACCGAAAAAATCGATGAAAACAAAGAATACTGTAACTGTGCCTTCCGATGGAAATTTACTGAAAATGATGCCTATGGCATCAGTACCGATGGAAAATCCATCCCTGCCATCCCCACAGAACAGCAGATGCAATATAAAAAACAGGAATTGTCTCCCAAAAATGCTGCGTCCATCCCCTGTGAACAGGTTTTGGGGGCTTACAAAGTAACATTTGAACGATAAAATTCTTATCATTCTGATTAGGAGGCTTCTTATGTTTGAAACGCTTTTACCCGCTGTTTTAGGTATTCTCATTATCATGCTAGGCTATTCCAACACGAAGGGAAACATCAATTCCATTCACTGGTATCATCGTGCTCGCGTTACTGAAGAAAATCACCTGCCCTTTGGCAGAATGGTTGGTGCAGGCACAATAATCATTGGCATTGCATTGATTATTATGAGCTGCCTGACCTTTCTTTCCGAAAGAACGCAGCAGCCCTTTTTTACAGCGATAGGCTCCATTGTTCTTATAATTGGCATCATCACCGGACTGGGTCTGAGTTTCTATGCCATGATCCGCTATAACAAGGGTATCTTTTAAGACATCAAAAAACCGAGAGTAAGCAGTTTTTGCTTCCTCTCGGTTCTTTTTACATCTGTTTTCTTACGGTTTTATATTCGTCCTCCAGACGATAATAAGGGCACCCACCATTAAAAGAATCTGTCAGGAATTTTTCCATTTCATCCTCATCCAGATTCACTTCGCAATAGTATTCTTCCCATTCTTCATCATATCCAAAATACATGCATGTTTCACAGTTGGACTGCATGGAATCCCCTCCCTGCCTTTCTTTTTTTCATTGTAACAGAACCAGTCAAAATAAAAAACCCCTCTGCGCAGATTTGCGCAAAGGAGCCTTTTCTATGATCCGTGCGGGATTCGAACCCGCGTTACCGCCGTGAAAGGGCGGTGTCTTAACCCCTTGACCAACGGACCGTAAAAAAAAGTGGAAGTTACAGGGCTCGAACCTGTGACCCTCTGCTTGTATGGCAGATGCTCTCCCAGCTGAGCTAAACTTCCACAAAACGACTCAGAAGGGGCTCGAAC
>JAFRZQ010000254.1 GCA_017442465.1 Anaerotignum sp.
AGTTTTGAAAACACGAACGAATTCGTATGTAGCAGCACAGATCACAGACCATACGATCAGTGTTACTACCATACCCAGCAGACCGCCCACCAGGCCTTTTACGCCGAAATACTGCGCGATTTCAGCACCGGTACCATAACCACCGCCGATAACTACGGACTGGAAAATGAAACCAGGTACCAGATAACGTGTCCAGCTTCTTTTACTTGTTGTACTCATAATAATCTTCCCCCTTTATTGGTGCATCTTTCTGTCCCCTGTGGGACGCTTTTGTATGTTGCCCCTTCCTGCATCTCCCAGTTATTACTGTATTGTGCAAAAGCAAGGAGCATATAAAAAATAGGGATATTCCATCTAAGATGATCTATGATTGCGTTATTGGAATATACCCAAATGTTCTATATGTTTTACAATTATAACAACCTTTTTGCAAAAATCAAGTGTATCTATAAAAAAACACTGTATACATTTATTCTTTCTGTCCCGCCAGTGTAAATCCAGTCCCACCTGTATAAAATGCTACAAAAATGTCCCTTTCCAAAACCCAGGAAACCGCAAAAAAAGAGAGTGCAGCATGAGATGCACTCTCTTCGGTTCCGTTTTATAAGGTTTAATGGAACAGGGATACGGCACAATAAACCAGCATCAATGCCATGATCCCATTCAGGACCTTCTTGTAATCCTCAAAGAATTTCTGGAACAGGGAGCCAAACAGCACCCAGCAGATATTGGAGATCAGCACCACAAACCAGTTGATGACCAGCGTCAGCACAAACATCCCCACAGATCGGTCATAAGGGAATACAAAATTGGTGATCAGCGTCATGCCATACAAAAGCCCCTTGGGATTCACAAACTGCAGGATCATCCCCGCATGAATAGAGGTGGTATCCAGATGGAGCCGCTTCTTTTCCTCTTTTTTCGGCTTCGGTTTATCCCGCCAGATGATCCACGCCAGCCAGAGGATATACAGCGCCCCTAACGGCGTCATCACGCTGACGATCACAGGGATATATTCATAAATAAAAAAATTACAGGCAATGGCACAAAGCAGGATCAGCGTAAACCCGGTGGTCACGCCAAAGCAGAAGCGCATGCTTCTTTTGAAGCCATAGTTAGAGCCATTTGCCATGCACATCAGGTTATTGGGCCCCGGTGTGATACAGCAAATAATAATATAGGAAAGAAAAGCAAACCAGTTAAACATAGCACTTTCTCCTCATCAGCGGTCTTTTCCTGAGGGAAAAGAAACAAACTTATCAATTTTTCTTATCATTATTATAGAAAGATACTTTCCTTTTGTAAACAAAAAAGAACCGCTGCTGCGGCTCTTTATGGTCATCTGTTATTCTTCTTCTGTCAGAGGCTTCATGGGCAGGCCATTTTTCAGATTTGCCTCATGGATATCCTCGTCACCGCTGTAGTACATTTCGTTGATCTTGTACAGCAGGGTCATCAGGCTGTCTGTCAGGTGAACATTTTCCACCAGAACATCCTCGGGAACCTGCAGGTCCACATGGCTGAAATTCCACATGCCTTTGACACCCCATTTTGCCAGGTCATTGGCAACTTTCACCGCCTGAGAACGGGGCAGTGTCAGGATGGCAACATCCACGGGGTTATTTTTTACATAGTTTTCCATCTGGTCTGTATCATATACCTCTACGCCGCGGATGGTCATGCCAATCAGACGGGGATTTGTGTCAAATACTGCTTTGATCACAAAGCCTCGTTTTTCAAAGTTAGTATAATTCACCAACGCCTGACCCAGGTTGCCGCCGCCGACAACGATCATGTTGTACATTCTGTCCAGACCCAAGATCTTTTTAATTTCATTATAGAGATACTCTACGTTATATCCATAGCCCTGCTGACCAAAGCCGCCGAAGTTATTCAAGTCCTGACGGATCTGGGATGCGGTGATGTTCATCTTTGCACTAAGCTCTTTTGAGGAAATGCGAGTGATATCACTTTCCAGCAGATCGCCCAGGTAACGATAGTATCTGGGAAGTCTGTTAATGACTGCCGGGGAAATCTTTCTGTCGCTATCCATAATTCCAAATCCTCTCATCATAGGGTATAACCGAAAAAAGCAACTGCCGTGCAGATGCTTCCCCTCGATTATCTGTGTTTTTAGTATAGCACTCCTGTTATTTTATTGTCAACAATAAGTCTTTTATTC
>JAFRZQ010000032.1 GCA_017442465.1 Anaerotignum sp.
CACCCGTTCCGGTTTTACAGCGAGAATGATCGCAAAACACCGTCCTACATGTCCTCTGATCGCCAGCACCCCTGACGAACGTGTCTGGAGACAGATGAACCTGATCTGGGGCTGCAAACCTATGCTGTATACAGGGGAACTGCCCAAAGGCGGCGTGTTTGACACATCCCTGAAAATCGCTATGGGCAGCGGACTCCTGAAAAATGGGGATACTGTAGTTTCTGCTCTGGGTATGCCTCTGGGCTTCAGCGGTGCTACCAATACGCTGCGTGTGGATATCGTAGGGGATGTTCTGTGCAAGGGCAAAGGCATCGGCAGCCACAGAGTCAGCGGCAAAGCAAGGATCATCAATGCCAGAGACGGTATAGAGCATACATTTAATCAGGGTGATATTCTGGTTGCTGAATCTACGGATTCCAGTTTTATGCCTTATATCAGAAAAGCAGGCGCCATCGTTGTGGGCCCTCTGGATCAGAATGCAAACAGCCATGCAGAGGTTGCCGGCAGTGCACTGGATATTCCTGTTATCGTATGCAACGCAAGGGTAGTGGATATGGTTCCTCAGCAGGCACTGGTCACAGTGGATGCGGAAAAAGGCTTCGTATACAAAGGGATCCCTGAAGAAGAATAAAATAAAATAATGTGAGACACCCGGTAAGGGTGTCTCTTTTTATTTTTTGTTCAAGATAGTGAATGATGGACATAATAAGTTGAATTTGTGTCAGGCACAGATTATTTATGCTGTCTTTTGGGGGAGGACAGACTAAAGGGAGAATTTGTACAAAAATTCCAGTTTTCTTGCTTTTTTTTGTCGAAATGGCGAATTGACGCATTCTTTACAGAATGTTAACATATATTGTGCAGATTCAGGATATTGAAATCATTTGTTAAAAAAATGAAACGCCATTATAACATCTCCTGGGTCTGCAGGAAAAATTTATTATTTATTAAGGAGGTAATACTATGTTTAGTACACCACTGATCAGCCCCGATAATACATGGGCGCTGATGGCAATCACATGTGGCTGGGCTGCATTCTCCATTTATGCAGAACAGACATGGACTTGGGCATCCAAAATGTCCGGTGCGATCGTTGCACTGCTGGGTGCTCTGATCCTGACAAACCTGGGTATCATTCCTACAAACTGTGTATTCTTTGATGACATCGTTTGGGGTTATGTAGTACCTATGGCTATTCCTCTGCTGCTGCTGTCCTGCGATATCCGCAAGATCGGTAGAGAAGCAGGTAAGATCCTGGTTGTATTCCTGTTTGGTGCCGTTGGTACATCCCTGGGTGCAGTTCTGGGTTACAACCTGCTGGCTGGCAAAGTAGACAACCTGGCTGGCGTTGCAGCTATGATGACAGGTTCCTACATCGGCGGTACAGTAAACTTTGCAGCTATGGCTGGCGCATTCGAAGTACCCGGTGAAGCATCCTCTGCTGCAGTTGTAGCAGATAACCTGCTGATGACTCTGTACTTCTTCGTACTGATCGCTATCCCCAGCATCAAATTCTTCAGAGACAAATTCACACATCCTCACCTGGATGAAGTAGAATCTCAGGGTATCAGTGAAGAAGCAAAAACACAGGCTGCTGCTTTCTGGGGCAAAAAACCCATCTCCCTGTGTGATATCGCAATCAACTTGGCTATTTCCGTAATCGTTGTTTGGGTTTCCACAGAAATCGCGGCATTCATCTCCGCAGCATTCCCTACAGGCAACGGTGTTGTAACTGACCTGATCGGCGGTCTGTTTGGTAACAAATACCTGATCCTGACAACAATCTCCATGATCATTGCTACAGCATTCTCCAAACCTCTGGAAAAACTGGGTGGTTCTCAGGAAATCGGTACATACCTGATCTACCTGTTCTTCTTCGTAATTGGCGCACCCGCATCCATCAAAGCGATCTTCCTGAACGCTCCTCTGCTGCTGGTATTCTGCGCAATCATGGTAATCGTAAACATGCTGTTCTGCTTCGTATTTGGTAAAATCTTCAAATTCGACCTGGAAGACTGTATCCTGGCTTCCAACGCATGTATCGGTGGCCCTACAACAGCTGCAGCTATGGCGATCTCCAAAGGCTGGATCAAACTGGTAGGCCCTATCATGCTGGTAGGTACTCTGGGTTATGTTCTGGGTACATACTTCGGTACATTTATCGGTAACTTCCTGGGTGCATAAGCCATAGAATGAATCAGAAAGAAGGCAAGAACAATGGTTTTTGACGGACATAGTGATATTTTTACGGACGTGACCGTTCGTAGACTGAAAGGCGAAACACAGGTGCTGAAAAACCATCACCTTCCTCGTCTGAAACAGGGCAATATCGAAGGCAGCTGCTTCGTTTTGTGGATCGATCCGCCTCACGATGCCAACCCTCCCAAAAGACTGGGTGAACTGATGCAGTGTATCAGGGATGAAATGGCAGAATGTGAAGAAGCTGTGATCGTTACAAATTACAAAGAGATCGAAGAAGCGAAAAAAGCAGGTAAATTCTATATCCTGCCCGGTATGGAAGGTCTGTCCGGCATCGGTACAGATCTGGATAAGATTGATGAGCTCTACGATTTCGGTGTGCGTCATGCCATGCTGACATGGAATGAACAGAACGAACTGGCAACAGGTGCAAAGGCAGACCCCAACAGAGGCCTGACAGCCCTGGGCAGAAGAGTGGTTCGCAAGCTTCATGACAAGCACATGATCGTGGACGTTTCTCACACAAATGAACGTACTTTCTGGGATATGGCGAAAATCGGCGGCGGCCCCCTGATGGCTTCCCATTCCAATGCATGGGCACTGAGAAATCATGTAAGAAACCTGACCGACTGTCAGCTTCTGGAAATCAGAGATACCAACGGCATCGTTGGCCTGAATGCTTTCAATGAACTGGTAGCAGACAACAAGGCAGACCGTACTGTGGAAGGCCTGATCCGACACGCAGATTATATTGCGAACAAGATCGGCGTAGAACATCTGGCACTGGGTTTTGACTTCTGTGAATTTCTGGATGATGAAGCGGCAGGCTCCTTTGCGGAAGCAGGCAGCATCAATGTTGAAGGTCTGGATGATGCTTCTCATACACCTTTCATGATCGAAAAAATGAAAGAAGCCGGCTTCAGCGACAAAGAACTGGAAATGATCTGCACAGGCAACTGGTTTGATCTGATCAAGAGAGTCGTTGGCTAAGGAATTATTTCAAACGATAAAAGCCGGAGAACGATTTCGTTTTCCGGCTTATTTTTTGGTACGAAAGAGAAAAGAGGAAAAAAGATGATTTTTGACGGACATAGTGATATTTTCAGCGATGTTCGCTATAAAAGAGAAGCAGGCGAAACACAGGTGCTGAAAAACCGCCATCTGGAAAGACTGCAGAAGGGCGGCATCGGCGGCGGCTGTTTCGTGATCTGGGTAGATACTTTCAATGGCGAAGAACCTGAAAAGGAACTGAATGCTATCATTAAAAATATGCAGGACGAAATGGCGGAAACACAGGAATTCGTTCTGGTACATAATACAGCAGAGATCGAAGCAGCGAGAAAAGCGGGCAAGATCTGCGTACTGCTTGGTCTGGAAGGTCTGGCCGGCATCGGTGAAAATATCGATCGCATCCATGAACTGTATGACATTGGCTGCCGCCATGCCATGCTGACATGGAACGAAGAGAACGCACTGGCAACAGGCGTGAAAGGCAATCCTGAAAGAGGCGTGACAGAGCTGGGCAAAAAGGCTATTAAAATCATTCAGGATAAGAAAATGATCCTGGATGTATCCCACCTGAACGAGAAATCCTTCTGGGATGTAATGGATGCCACAACAGCTCCTATCCTGGCTTCTCACTCCAATGCGAAAGCACTGGCAGGGGCAGCGAGAAATCTGACAGATGCACAGCTTCTGGCGATCAGAGATACAAAGGGTCTGGTCGGTCTGAATGCTTTCGGCGATTTTATCAGTGAAGTACAGGCGGAACAGGATGTAGACCATCTGGTGAAGCATGCTTCCTATATTGCAGATAAGATCGGTGTAGAACATCTGGGTTTTGGTTTTGATTTCTTTGAATTTCTGAATGCAGATTTCATGGAAAGCTACAGCGACCAGGATGATTCCCGCCTGAAAGGCATGGAAGACTGTTCCAAAGTGCCTGTGATGATCGAAAAAATGAGAAAAGCAGGCTTTACAGAAAAAGACCTGGAAATGATCAGTCACAAAAACTGGATGAACCTGATTGCAAATATCATGGGCTAAAACAAAAAGAACCCTCCGAATTTCGGAGGGTTTATTTTTATGTTTAGAAAAACTTAGGGGTCATGGCCCAGATAGAAATACAGTCTTCTTCGTTGTTATTGATATACTTATGGGGCAGGGAACTGTCAAAATAGATGCTGTCCCCTTCGTGCAGGATATGGTCTTTCCCGTTCAGATGCACAGTCAGGGTGCCTTTCAGCACATAGCCGCATTCTTCCCCGTCATGGCCGATGGGTTTTTTATCATAGGTGTAACCGCTTTTCAGAGTGATCACCATCATATCCAGCATACGGTTATCCTTGTTTGGATGGAGCAGTTTGTAAAAGCTGCTGTCATTATGCATGACGATGGTACGGTGTTCTCCCTTGCGGATAATCATCTGCTCTTCCTGGGGTTCTTCGTGGAAGAAATAGTTGATATTGGTATCCAGTGCCTGTGCCAGACGCCATAAACTGGTGACAGAAGGCACTACCAGATCTCGTTCGATCTGACTGATCAGGCCGGTACTGACATCAGAGAGTTTGGAAAGTTCAGCAATACTCAGTTTTTTTTCTGTTCTCAGCTGCCTTAGTTTTCCGCCGATCAATATCTCCATGATGCTGCCCCCTTTTGCAAATTGATAAAATTGTTTCAACTAATAAAAACATTCTATCATTTTTGCACGGGCGGAACAACTGTTTTTCTGTAAAAAAAAGATAGGAAGAAGTGGCAAACACTGATTTTTCTTTGTTTTCGTTGCAAAGTGAGGTCCGTTGTGCTATGATAGGAAAGATTATATTGAGAAAGACTGTACAAAAGGAGAATATTATGTTAACAAGCAAACAGAGAGCATTCCTGAGAGGGATGGCAAATGGTATCGATGCAATTTTTCAGGTTGGGAAAAACGGTGTGACCCCCGAACTGAGAGATACAGTATTTAATGCGCTGGAAGCAAGAGAACTGGTGAAAATCAGCGTACTGGACAATAATATGCTGGGTGCGAGAGAAGCGGCTGAAATGCTGGCAAGCAGAACAGGCGCAGAAGTGGTTCAGGTGATCGGTAACAAATTCGTTCTGTATAAAGCAGCGAAGAAACCCGTGATCGAACTGCCCCCTGCAAAGAAATAATCGGAAACGATCCAATGTGGAGGTGAGACTGTGGCAAATCTGTTCGATTATCTGATCTGGCGGGGAGATCTGACCTTGTCTCAGTCTCCGTTTAATGATGTGGATTCTTTGATCCTGTCGACGTTGTCCTATGTGTTTTTTGAAAATATCGTGCCGGAAAATATGACAGAAACCATTTCGGTCAAAGAGGCATCTGCGGCCTTTCTTTCCCGCCCCAGAGAAGAATGGAAGATCCGGGATGCGGATGATGAAAGATTGCTGACAGAACTGCCCGAAAGCAGAAGGTTTTCTGAGATACAGCTCTGCGGATATGTAAATAAACTGGATTTTGCGTCGGAGAAGCAGTTTTCCGCAGTGACGATGTTGTTGGAGGATGATACGGTTTTTGTGGCTTACAGAGGCACAGACCACTCTCTGGTGGGGTGGAAGGAAGACTTCAATATGAGCTTCATGGATGAAGTGCCGTCCCAGAAGGAAGCTGCGGAATACCTGAAAAAGGTCGCTCTTCAGTTTCCGCGGAAAAAACTTCGCGTGGGCGGTCATTCCAAAGGCGGAAATCTGGCGGTATATGCAGCGGCCATGATGCCCCAGTCCATACAGATGGATATATTGTCGGTTTATAACCATGATGGTCCCGGGTTTCGGGATGGGATGCTGCAGAAGGCGGGTTATCAGATGATACTGCCGAAAGTGGAGACTTTTGTGCCCCAATCCTCTGTGATCGGCATGCTGCTGGAGCATGAAGAAGCGTATACGGTAGTGGAAAGCACAGAAAGCGGTTTTATGCAGCATGATCCTTATAGCTGGTCCGTGCTGGGGGCTGATTTCGTGCAGCTGGAAAAACTGACAGACCACAGCCGCTTCCTGGATCAAACAGTAAAATTATGGCTGGATGGGCTGGATGAAAAGCAGAGAGAATGCTTTGTAGATACCATTTATGAAGTGGTCACGACAGCGCCGGTGGATGCCTTCGGGGAAGCGATCGTTTCTCCCAAGGTGATATTCAGTGCATTGCAGGCCCTGAATGATGAGGAAGAAGAAACCAAGAGATTTATGGGGGACAGCGTCAAGCTGTTGCTGCAGGCAGCGAAGAGGACGGCTGCGGAATATGCCAACCTGCCCGGGATTGGCAAATGGGAAAGAAGGAACGAAAATGAGAAATGAAATTGCCAATTTTAAGGATTGCAAGAGTATCGCCATCATGGGCGGCACCTTCGACCCGATCCATAATGGCCACCTGGTGACAGCGGAAGCGGTACGCCACAGATTCAAGGTCGATCGTGTGGTATTTATGCCTGCCGGTCAGCCTGCCCATAAAGCAAATAAAAAGGTGACCCACAATGAGCACCGTTATCTGATGACAGTACTGGCGACTATGCGAAATGAGAATTTTGAAGTGTCCCGTATTGAGATCGACCGTCCCGGCGCCACATATACCATTGACACCATCGAAGAACTGAAAAAGATCTGCAGACCTGATGTGCGACTGTATTTCATCACCGGTGCCGATGCGATCCATCAGATCATGACATGGAAACAGCCGGAGCGACTGCTGACATTGTGCGACTTTGTGGCAGTGACCCGCCCCGGTTACGATAGAGCAAAACTTTTTGAAGATATTGGCGAGATCAGAGAAAAATATGCCAGCCGTATCCATTACATGGAAGTGCCGGCTCTGGCGATCTCTTCTTCTGATATCCGGGAAAGAGAACAGAAGGGGGAACCGATCAAGTATCTGGTTCCGCAGGAAGTAGAGGATTATATCCATAAATTTGGGCTGTATCATGACGATATGGCAAAAGAGGTGAAATTTATGTTGTCTTTGGAAACCATGCAGGAAAAACTGCAGTCTGCAATTTCTGTAAAACGATATATCCATACGCTGGGTGTTGCTGACGAGGCAGTGAAACTGGCAGAGATCTATGGCACAACCCAGGATCAGCAGAAAGCCAGAGTGGCAGGCCTGTTGCATGACTGTGCAAAGGATTATCCTGAAAGCATGAGACAGCGTTTCTGTAAAGAATATAAAGTAAAAACAGATGAGATCATGAATAAACAGACAGACCTGATCCATCCTTTCCTGGGGGCGGAAGTTGCCAAGAGGGAATATCAGGTGATGGATGAAGATGTACTGAATGCGATCCGTTTCCATACAACAGGCAGACCCAATATGTCCCTGCTGGAAAAAATCGTATTTATTGCGGATTACATTGAGCCTAACCGTGAAAAATTTGGCGGGCTGGATGAAGCAAGAAGACTGGCATATCTGGATCTGGATAAGGCGATGGCGTACATTCTGGAAAACACCATCGAATATGTAAAGGCGAGGGGCAGACTGCTGCATCCCCTGTCTGTGGAAGCACTGGAATATTATAAAAATCTGTGATTTTAGGGAGGAAATACAATATGAACGCATTGGAAGCGGCAAAGGTTGCCCAGGCAGCCATTGAAGATAAAATGGGTGAGGACATCAAGGTGCTGGATCTGCAGGGACTTTCCAACATTGCAGACTGTTTTGTGATCGCCAGCGGCAAGAACGTAAACCAGCTGCATGCCATGGCAAATGAAGTGGAACAGAAGCTGTTCAAGGAAGGTATCAAACTGCATCATTCTGAAGGTTACAGCGGCGGCACATGGATCTTGCTTGATTTTGGCAACCTGCTGGTGCATCTGTTTAACAGAGAAGACAGAGCATTCTATGGTCTGGATCATGTTTGGGGAGATGCCCCCACTCTGTGATAAGTATTTTTTATATCAAAATCATAAAAATCGAATAGTTGTATTGCAATAAAATTGTAAAAAATACTTGAACAAAGATGGATTTTGCAGTAAATTTAATGTGTTAGGACAATCATTTATATGAGGGTTTTATTCACAAAAAACGTGTTTTTTAATAAGAAAGGACGGAAACGATAATGGAAAAAATTTATCAGGGCAAGACAAAAGATGTTTATAAACTGGAAAACGGCAATGTGCTGCTGAAATTCAAAGATGACTGCACAGGCAAAGACGGCGTATTCGATCCCGGTGAAAACTCTGTTGGTCTGACAATCGACGGTATTGGCAGAGCAAACCTGGAAACATCCATCAAATTCTTTGAAATCCTGAAAGAAGCTGGTATTAAAACACATTATGTTTCCGCCGATCTGGATAACGCTACAATGGAAGTTCTGCCTGCAACAGTATTCGGTCATGGTCTGGAAGTTATCTGCAGACTGAAAGCAACAGGTTCCTTCATCCGTCGTTACGGCGAATACATGGCTGACGGCACAGCAATCGAAGGCGGCTATGTAGAAACAACATTCAAAAACGACGCTCTGGGCGATCCTCTGGTAACAAAAGACGCTCTGGCTGTTCTGGGCGTTATGTCCGAAGAAATGTATGACAGCATGAAAGCACAGACACTGGCGATCACAAAGATCGTTGCAGCTGAACTGGCAAAACTGGGCCTGGATCTGTATGACATCAAATACGAATTCGGCTTCAACAACGACGAAGTTATCCTGATCGATGAAATCGCTTCCGGTAACATGCGTGTTTACAAAGACGGCGAATATGTTGATCCCGTGACACTGACAAAAATCATCAACGGCTGATTTTGAGCAAAAAATGTCCCTCTCCATTTGGAGAGGGATTTTTTTATGTCAGGTTTGCTTTGATGGAAGCGATTTCTTCAGCAGTCAGACCAAGTTTTTCTGTCATATAGC